>CANGXD010000005.1 GCA_947457545.1 Gemmatimonadaceae bacterium | reverse complement strand
CCGCCCCACACCGCCTTGTTGCCCCACGGGCGATCCCACAGGCCAAGGCACCACATGATGCCGCCCACGCTGTTCGGATCGCGTCCGTCGAGCGCGTACTTGTCGTTCAGGTGAAACATGACGGTGCGGGCCTGCTCGTAGCTCTCCGTCCAGAGCAGCAGCGTCTTTCCCCAGAGCATGCGCGGGTAGTTGTGGATGATGCCCTGCGTCACCAACTCATGCTGGGACGCGTTCCACAGTCGATCGCTGGTGCGCCCTGCTTCCAGCTCTTCGAGGTCGTACAACGCCGGGCGCGGGTCGTTCACATGCTCGGCCATCGTGCGCTGTACCCAGTCGGGGAGCGCGGACAGTTGATCGAAGTTGGGCGTGCGCACACACCAGTTGAACGCCAACTCGCGCCAGGTGGTGACCTGCTGCACGAACGCCTCGAGATCGTCGGCGCCCACGCCCGCCGCGCGCGCATCGCGCACCACCTGCGCCGACGCGATCTGTCCGTAGTGCAGATATGGCGACAGGCGCGACGTGCCATCACCATCGGCGGCTTCGTTGCGCTGTTCGCCGTACCGCGGCAGCGTGTGCTGCAGGAAGTGTGAAAAGCGTGTGTGCGCCGCCACGGAGCCACCGGTGAGTGCGACGGCGCCAACGGTGTGATCGATCTCGCACGCGGCCACTTCGCGGGCGATCTCCTCATCGCTCATCGTGGCGATGGACAGCGGCGTCAGACCGCCGTGCTCGGCAATCGTGGCGCGTAGCGACGCGCGCAAGGCGTCGGAGAGCGGAATGCGCGGCACGTCTTCAGCGACGGGTTCGATGGCGTGGTCGAGCAGTTTCGCGAGCTTGGGGCGAATCGTACGCGCCGCGAATTCCGCTTTGACAAACGCCCCACTCGGCACCGTGCACACACTGTCGACGGCGAGCACACGGCAGTTGGCGCGTTCGCCGAATCGTGCAACACGCTCGCGAATACCGGCCGTGGGGAAAAGATCGGTGAAGACGACGTAGGCACGCGCGGCCACGCGGTCCACCACGCGCCGATCGTCATCGCGGCGACGGCGCAGCACGAACTGGTAGTGCAGCCCCAACGCATCGGCACGACGCGCCGTATCGCGCGCGCCCTGCAAAATGAACGTGTGGTGCCGGTCGCTCGCGTGCGGGTACGTGGGATCGAGCCCCTGATGGACAACCAGCGGCAGGTTCACGCGATTCGCCGTGCGAATGGCCGCGCGTAGTCCCCAGTTTTCGTCGAGCCGGTGCGTGGACTGCATCCAGTACAGCACGTACTCGCCATCGGGGTTGTACGTCTTCCCGTTGATGTCGACGGTGCGCGGAACGAGTTGGTCGCGCACGTAGTCGGCGTCGAGCGAATGGGCGTGCGGCGGTGCGCTGCGGATATTGGTCATGACCCGCAGGAAACGCGTAGTGCGTGCCCGTGGTGCCCTCCACCTTGACAGGGCACTCGCACCGGCTAGCTTCCCATCCGTTACCCGATGGGCCCCGCGCCACAGGAGCGGGGCCTTTGTTATCCGGGTCACTGGGGCTGTAGCTCAGCTGGGAGAGCGCTGCATTCGCATTGCAGAGGTCAGGGGTTCGAGCCCCCTCAGCTCCACTTGGTAGGACCTGACGTGGCAAAACAGTCGCCCGGCAGGTACCGGATTGTGACGGATTCGGCGCTGGTGTGACGCCGGAACATGGTGCATCGTCCAGTGTATAACGACGTAAGCCCGCCGCCGTTCGGTAGGACGGAGAGTTCCAATGACGGTGCGCGTGGCAGTCTAAGAAGCCCTGGTAAGTCTCTGACTTATCAGGGCTTCCGTGCTTTCAGCCCTCGCGGCGTACCTATCGGGCGGTCGCCACCAGCCGTTCCATGTCGGCCCGCATGCCCCGGAACAGCTCCACCAGGAAGCGATTCTCCTCTTCCTCCACGTTCCCGGCAAAGTCGCTCATGGCGGTGAAGCCCAAATTTCCCAGCCAGCGCATGATGGCACTTTCCCGGACCGCCACGTCGACGACGCGTTCGCTGATCGTCTGGCCAGCGGGGCCCGTGCGGAATCCCAGCTTGAAGTAGACCCCCGTTCCCTCGAAGGGGTGTCGGATGGCCGAGCTGAGGAGGCGTTCCGCGATGAGGGGCAGGTGCCACTTGGGCTCGCGCGTAAAGCGGATCTGCCAGGCGCGTTCGCGTGGGGTGCTGACGTGCACGAACTCCCCCACCATGTTCGACACCCCCACGGAAAAGAAGCCGATTTTTGCGAGCGCATCGACGTTCAGGATGAGGGTGTCGGGCATGGGGCGCGCGGCACCCGTGAGCGGCTGCAGGGCGCCTCCCTTGGTGCGAAAGCGCAGGGTAAGCACCCGGTTGATAGCCTGCGCATCGAACCAGTCATTGCCAAGGCGATCGGCGAGGCGATAGCGGTACTTGGCCGGCTCGACGTACTTCTGGATGTACTTCGCGTAGGCCGGAAACTGGGCGGCGATGTTTCGCGCATCGATGCGAATCTGCATGCTCACCAGCGTCGAGCCGTCCAACTGTGACACGGCGATGATGGTGTCCATGCTGAGCAGGCGCCCCAGCGCCGTGGTCGTGCGGGGAAACCCGTCGCGATAGTCGACACGCATGGCGCTGCCCGGTCGTTCGGCGCTCAGAAACAGCGCCTTGGCAATGTCGTTGAGTCGCGCCGGAGGGATGGCGCCCACGTGGTGCTCGACCACCGTATGCCAGAACCAGTCGTCGTTGCCGCGCTGCGAGACCGAAATGACATGCCGCTGGTCGCCGAGCTTGGCCGGCGTGGGCGTGTCGCGTTTCGGGACAAACTGGAACTGGTTATTGACGAGTCCGGCCTGCCATTCGGCCGTCCGTTCGGCACCGGTGCGCGTGCTGCGCATGCTGGTCCAGATGGCGGTGTCTTCGGCGAGCTTGGAGGGGGCAAACGCGTAGCGGCCAATGCGCATGCGCCCGTACTGCACCTTTTGTGCACGGGAGACGTTGGTGAAGCGCGCCTCGAAGCCGGCGGCCACATCGTCGAAATGCGCCTGCGCCGCACGAAGCTCTGGGCCGTACGCGAACGCGGCACCTCGGCACCCCGCAGCGAGCGGCAAGGCGCAGAGGGCGGCCAGGCAGACGGCAACAGCGCGACGGGGCATGCGGGCAGGTTAAGGACACAGGGCGGGACGGAACACCCGTCCCCGTCGCCGGAAGACGACGGCCACGGAGCATACCCCGCGATACACCGATGTATACCCGCCGGGATTAGATTGACGGGTCATCCTTACCCGTACACACGTGTCCGATTCTCCGATGTCCGAAAATACTGCGACTCCGCGTCGCGACTTCATCCGTGAGATGGTCGCCGACGATGTGGCAACCGGCCGGTTTGGCCGTGGGCCGGCGACGCGCTTCCCCCCCGAGCCCAACGGCTTTCTGCACATGGGGCACGCGAAGTCCATCTGTCTCAACTTCGGCATCGCGCAGGAGTTCGGGGGCACCTGCAACCTGCGCTTCGACGATACCAACCCCGCCACGGAAGATGTGAAGTACGTGGAGGCGATTCAGCGCGACGTGCAGTGGCTGGGCTTCAATTGGGACGGACTCTACTATGCGTCCGACTACTTCGAGAAGCTCTACGACATCGCCGAAGCGCTGGTGCTCAAGGGCAAGGCGTATGTCGACGATCAGAACGAAGAGCAGATCCGCACCAATCGCGGCACGGTGACCAGCGCTGGTACGCCGAGCCCGTGGCGTGAGCGCAGTGCCGAAGAGAATCTCGATCTGCTGCGTCGCATGAAGGCCGGCGAGTTTCCCGACGGCGCGAAGGTGTTGCGCGCGAAGATCGACATGGCGCACCCCAACATGATCATGCGTGATCCGTTGTTGCTGCGTATTCGGCACGCGCATCATTACCGTCGCGGCAACGACTGGTGCATCTACCCGCTGTACGACTTCGCGCATGGATTGAGCGACGCCATCGAGGGGATCACGCGTTCGCTGTGCACGCTCGAATTCAAAGACGCACGCGAGATTTACGATTGGCTCGTGGCCGAAGCGGGTTTCGTGAATCCGCCCACGCAGATCGAGTTCGCGCGGCTCGAGCTCGATTACACGGTGCTCAGCAAGCGCAAGCTGCTGCGTCTCGTGAACGATGGTCACGTAAACGGCTGGGACGATCCCCGCATGCCCACCATTGCGGGGCTGCGTCGTCGCGGCGTGCGCCCCGAGGCCATTCGCGCGTTTGCCGAGGTCATTGGTGTGGCGCGTAAGGATGCGCGCGTGGAGATCGCGACGTTCGAGCATGCGGTGCGCAATGATCTCAACATGGAAGTGCCGCGTGTGTTGTGTGTGCTCAACCCGCTCAAGGTTGTGCTCACCAACTATCCCGAAGGGCAGGTGGAGATGCTCGATGCGCCGAACTATCCACACGATGTGCCCAAGACGGGCTCGCGTCCCATGCCGTTCTCGCGTGAGTTGTACGTCGATCGCGATGACTTCATGGAAGACGCGCCCAAGAAGTTCTATCGCTTGTCGCCGGGCCGCGAAGTGCGGCTGCGCTTCGGCTATCTCATCACGTGCAACGAAGTCGTGAAGAACGACGCGGGTGAGGTGATCGAGCTGCGCTGCACGTACGACCCGGACACGCGCAGCGGGCAGGCGCCTGATGGCCGCAAGGTGCAGGGCACCATCCACTGGGTGAGTGCGGCGCAGGCGGTGTCGTGCGAAGTGCGGTTGTACGACCGGTTGTTCTCGCAGCCCGATCCGGACGACGTGCCGGAGGGGCAGGACTTTTTGAGTGCGCTCAACCCGGCGTCGCTGGTGGTCATCTCCGATGCCAAGATCGAGCCGAGTGTGGCGAGCGATCCCATCGGGTCGCGGTATCAGTTCGAGCGGACGGGGTACTTCATGAGCGAGCCGGAGAGCAGCACACCGGAGAAGCTGGTGTTCAACCGGATTGTGGGGCTGCGGGACAGCTGGGCGAAGGAAGTGAAGAAGGGGTAGGCGTTCGCGTGATACCATGCGCGTAACGGGGGTGACGAGGAATCGTCGCCCCCGTTGCACGTTGTGGGATGTCGCTGCCGAGTTGCGAAAAACGCCGAGTGCCGAGCAGAATATGGGTATGCCCGCGCTGTCGCCCCGACTGTGGTCGGTTGAAGAAGTGCACGCCTTGCAGGAGCAGGACCCCGGAAGCCGCTATGAGGTGGTCGACGGGGAGCTGCTCGTGAGTCCAGCGCCCCGTCGGTCGCATCAGCGCGCCGTGGCTCGTCTGCTCCGCCTGCTGAGCGACTTTGTCGAGCCGACTGGGCTGGGCGAGGTGCTAGTGTCACCGGCCGACATATATGTCGACGGAAGGACGTCGGTGCAGCCGGATTTGTTTGTCCTCCCCCTGGTTAACGGCCGTCTGGCTAGCGACGCGGAAGCGGTCGATCCGATGCTTGTCGTTGAAGTGCTCTCGCCAGCGACGGCCCGTCATGACCGGCTCGTGAAGCGGGTCTTGTATCAGCGGCACATGGTTGAGTACTGGATAGTCGATCTTGATGCGCAACTGCTGGAGTGCTGGCTTCCTGGGGCGGACCACCCGCATATCTGGTCCGATCGGTTTATCTGGAGCCCGACCGGTCAGGTGGGCCAATGGGTTCTGGAGTTACCGGAGTTCTTTTCCGCCGTCTTAGGGAAAGGCTGACTGGAGGGGGGCACTACCGTCCCGCGCGAGGATCCCTATATTTGACCGCTCAGCGGGGCGTTGCCCTGTTGAAGCCAGCTGCCCCTTAGCTCAACTGGCAGAGCGTCTGACTCTGGATCAGAAGGTTCCTGGTTCGACCCCAGGAGGGGCAATTGCAAACGCCGCAACCACTTACGAGTGGGTGCGGCGTTTGTGTTTTGCAGGCAAATGAGCCCATTCCCAGTTCCCGTTTGTCAGAGGATTCCTTGTTTAAGGGGGGAGCGGGCGACACCCGCTCCCCTTATGCCCTACGGCCACCGGGGCGCCGGGTGACACGGGGCTTCGCGGGCGCCTCAGGCGGGACCACCGTGCCGTCCACCTCCGGCACCGCAACCTCCGTCCGTCCGGCCGCGACGGCCTCCCGCAGATCGTCGTCCGTCAGCCGCACGTAGCGGGAGAACGTCTCGTAGTCCGACCAGCCCCCGGCGGCCATGACCGCCTTGTGATCCAGATGGCGCCGCTCGGTGGCCCACGTCACCCGAGCGCCATGCCACACGCTATCCGCGGTCAGCTCAACCTCGGCAGCCGCGGCGAGCGCGCGCAGCTCGTCGATGAAGGCGTCGGTGCTCATGGGCAGCCCCTTCGCATTTGGAAACAGCAGTCCATCGCCGATCACGGGCAGCTCGCTCAGCAGTTCCTTCACCAGTCGCGACTCCTTCGCCGGAAAGGTGATGGTCCTGGTCGAACCCGGCTTCACAGTGTCGCCGCGATACGTGAGGCGGAGTTCGTAGTCGACGCCGCGCTGCACGAAGCGGAGGTCGCTGCGGCGAAGCTGCCGCACGCCCCCGATGCGTTCGCCCGTGACGTCGACAAACAGCAGCGCCAGCGCGATCCGCGTGTACCGCAGCGCCTTCTCGCGATTCCGTTCGGCGCGCGCCTGCGCCGCGAGAGACAGCGCCGTGGCGAGCAGCCGTTGAATGGCCTCGCGGGGGAGCGGCGCGCGTCCCACGCGTTCGGCCTTCTCCTTCTTCTTCATGCCACGCAGCATGTCGTCGCGCATGGGCCACTCGTGCAGGAGGTAGCTCCGCTTATCGAGCGTCCGCGTTTCGATAGCCCACCGGATCATTGCCTGTAGCTGCGTGAGCTCGAGCACCACGCTGCGCGACTTCACCGGGCCCGTCACACGCGCGTACGGCCGCACCGTCCCGTCGGGAAGGGTCGAAAAATCGGTGTACGGAATGCCGCCCTGCTTGCGCAGTCGGATGTAGCCGTCGAGCACATTCGCATCCAGAAGCGCGATCTCGGTGTTCGGACCGAGTCCCATGAGGAGAATCTGCAGGGCACTCAGGACCTTCTGCTGCGTAGCGGCCTTGTTCTGGCTGTGGAATCGGTTCGATGCCACGTACCAGCACATGAGTTGGTGTAGCGTGAGTGATGCCGGCGCTGACTGAGGTAGCGCCGCGGGGACAATGCGCCAGCGGAACACTTCGTCGTCTGCCGGTGGATCCAGCGACGCCACCGGGGACGCGAGGTAGTCCAGCGCGCACGCTTCGGCGACGTCACGATTGGTCGTCTGCAATGAGATTTGCCGAGGCCGATCCCACGAGCCAACACGCGCGTAGAAATTGCCTTCCGGCTTGCTCTGGAACACCTTGATCCGCACGTCGCCCTCGACGAAGGAACGGCTCCATCCGCGCTTCGTCATGTGCCACTGTTCCGTAACGTCGTTCGATGCGCGCGTCGAATGCGTGATGTGCATCGTCGGAGCTTCGTTGTTGTGCTGATTCGTCGACATGTTCACTGTCTCAGTCGGTCGGGGTGGATACCGAGCGCACGCCCGGTAAGGGGGTTGCGGACGCCTGTTTCTGCATGGGAGTTCGGAGCGTCGACGGGGTCGCGTGATTCGGCCCGCGGTTCGCTCGTCTGTGCTGGAGGTAGGTCCTCCTCCTCCTGAGCATTGGGCGCAGGGAGCGGGGGCGACTCGACCGGCCTGGTCGCCGCCGTTGTCGCGGTCCTGCCGCGTTTCGTGCGCAGGCGCTGGATCTCCCCACGGAGAAACCGCGACCCGTTTCGCCGGAGCCTCCCGTTCGCCGACATTTGGCGGAGGTGTTCCCTGGTGTACCCGGAGATGTCGCTCGCTTGGCCGGGCGAGATCCACTCCGCCTCCGCGGTCGCCTGGACGCGACGCACGTCGTCGAGGATCTCCCCGAGCAGGTCGGCGGCCGGGCGCGTGATCCCGTACCGCGTGCTGTACGCATGGAGGGCCGCGAGCTTCGCCGCGAGCACCTCCAAGGTGCTGGGCGCGTCGACGCCGAGGGCATCGGGGCGGATCGGTGATTTCTCAGTGAGCGTGGCGCTGTCGGACATGACAGAGGCCTACTGCACGATCAGCCGCGTTGCCAGAATGCCGTTTTTCAGAGGGAAACGCGTGTGTGTAATCTTTCGTACTGGTCGAAATAGCTTTACGTTTTGTGGTGTGAAACGGCGCCTCACAGCTACTCAAAAGGCACGGCAGATCGCGCGTCAGCAGCGCCTTCGCCAGGAAGCCGTCGATGCGGTCAGGGCGTCGAAAAGGAGGAGGAACCGGGGGGAGGAGTTCGACACCCTCGACAAGATCGCCAAGGACCACAAGGTGACTCGCCAGACCCTGCACGCGTGGGTGCGAGCGTCGGATTCGGCCGGAGGGACACCGCCGCCACCGAAGCGCCCAGGGCGCCCACCCCGCTGGTCGGGGGATGGCGCGACCATCACCGGTGACCTACATCGTCATCTACTCAATGCTTCCCCCGAGCAACGAACCACCAAGGCGTTGATCGACTGGCTTGCCGCACGTACTGGGGTGCGGTACGCCGCGGCCACGCTGCCGCGACTGCTCTGGCGACTCGGTTGTAGTTTCGCGGCGTCAGAGGGCGTCGGAGGCGCGTGGATCGGGCAACAGGCGTTGGCAGCCTTCATCGTGCCTGCTGCTGAACCAGCAGCTCCCCCGAGCCCGACGTCCGTGCCCGACTGGCTTACCGACGGTCGACGGCGTCGCATCGTCGAGTTGGTGCGTAAAGGAGTAGACCCGCGCCATTCAGGTCCGGTCACCTCGGAAGTCGTTATGCAGCAATTGCGCACGATGACAGAAGAGATGAAATCCGTCGGCGCTGAAGAGGCGGATCTCCGCTACGTGCTTCCTCTCGTCGGAGTGAAAGCCGACCCAGTGTCGGGCGTGCTCCGCATTGTCGAAGACCGCGATGGGGAGTGACGCACAAGCGGATGGGGCGGACCGCGGCGGCGCCTACCGGGCACCGCCGCGAGGCGTCCCTGCTACGCCGCGTGATCGAGCGTGCGCTCGTCACCGGCCACCGCCGTGGGGAGTCCGGAAAGCAGTTCGAGAGCTAAGGCGCGGGCGTGGGCGAGCGCGCGGGCATGCAAGACCTGGGTCGCATGTACTGAAAGCCCCATGCGTTCGGCGACCCGAGCCCACGTAAGACGGCCCGCGCTGGCGCGCACCTCCAGCACGCGTCGTTCGTCGCGCGGCAGCGCGCGCAGCACGGCGGAGAGTCGCGCTTCACTGTCCCGCGGAGACGTCGGGAGCGGCAGGGTTGACTCGCTCCGCGTGGACACCGGCACCGGCACCGCCGCCGGCGGCGCGGCAAGCGGGTCCCCGTCGATGGCGTCGTTGATGCGGCGTTCCAGCCAGCGTCGGAAATCGTTAATACGATTGGCGCGGCACGACGCGAGCGCCGGGAGCACGACGCTGGCCGCGCGCTCGGCGCGCTGCTGCACGTGTGCGGTGTAGGCTTCGTTCGAGTCGAACTGCTCGCGCTCGAGCACGGCCTCAACGCGCTGTACGATTTGCAGGTGGATCTGATCGTGCAGGCGACGCAGCGCTTCGCGCGACGTGGAGCACGGTGCGCCACGCGAGAGCAGGAACAGGCCAAACCCCCCAGCGCCGTTGGCCATCATGAGCCCCACGGTGGCCACCGCGTAGCGCGGAATCGAAACCCCTTCGGTAGAACAAGCCATCGACAACTCCTGATCGAGAGAAAGTGTGCCAGCCGATCTGGCTGGTGGACCAGCATGCGATGTGCTGTGCGGGGGCGCCTACGCCGCCCGAGCTGCTGCGTCGTCACCTCCGGGTCGTTGGGGGGTGTCATCGGCGGGCGTGATGAATTCCTGGGCGCGGGCGCCGAACACGCGCACAGCTCCGCTGATCGTCGTTGGCGCGTGTGCGGGCTCAGTGAGCCGAAGGCCCGTAGCGCGCAGCGCGCGAGCAGACGGTATCAGTCGGCCTTCCATTGAGCCGACGAGTGAGTTGTACGCGTCGACTGACCGCGTGAGCGAGGTGCCCAGCGCGCCGGTGTAACGCAGCACCTGTCCGAGTCGCTCGTACAGCTGCGTTCCTGCCTGCACGATTTGGGCGGCCTCGCGGCTCAGTTGGTCCTGACGCCACACCTGTTCGACGGTGTTGAGCACCGCTAGCAGCGTTGTGGGCGACGCTAGGCAGACACGGCGCTCCGACGCATGCTGCAGCAGCGTGGGATCACTGCGAAAGGCGACATCGAGCACGGTCTCGCTCGGCACGTACAGCAGCACGCACGTCCACACGTCCGCCGACTGCGCCAGGCGGGCGCTGGCCTGTACGCGGCCCGGATACGCCTTGGCCGCCAGCTGGTCGATGTGGCGTCGCAACGCGCGGGCATGCTGCTCCACTGACGACTGCCGTGCCTCTGCGTCGTCGGACGCGTAGGCCTGAAGGAGATGCTCCAGTGGGGCCTTGCTGTCGACGATCATCAGACGATCCCCCGGCAGCCGCACCAGTACGTCGGGGCGGAACCCGCCCCCCTCGTCACGGTCGGCGGCCTGGATCTCGTAGTGCACGCCTGCTCTCAGTCCGGCGTCTTCGAGAGCGCGAATCAGGGTGTATTCGCCGAACTGCCCGCGCACTTGCGGCGATTGAAACGCGCTGCGCAGCTGCCGCGTCTCCTGCCAGTGGCGGCGCTGTTCCTCCGTAACTGTCTGCAACAGCGACTCCACCTTGCCTGCCGTGAGCGCGCCACCCTCCCGCGATGCGGCCAGCATGCCCTCCAGCCTCGTGAGTGCCTCGTTGATCGGCGTGAGCTGCGCTGCGGCCCGCTCGTCGGTAGCGCGTTCGAGCACGTCGCGCATTGTGCGCACTTCTGCGGCCGCGCGGTGCTCGAGTGCCTCGGTCGTTTGCGCAAACGAGACCGACTGCTGTTGCAGTAGGCGCTCACTGATGTCCGTCGTCAGCTGCTGCAGCGCCACCTGTAACGTGTTCGTGGCAGCGGCGGCCGCGGCCACGTTCGCCTCAAGGCGCGCGCGTTCCTCCGCCGCGGCGGCCGACTCCTGTTGTGCGGACGCAAGCGCCGCGGTGAGGGTGTCGCGGTCGGCTGCTACCGCGGCGGCCTCGCGCGCCGCCTTACGACGATACCACACGGCCACCAGCACGACGGGCACCACGAGCAACAGAAGCATGGCCATCGACAGTCCTTCGATTCCTTCCGTGTAAGTCACGACTCCTCCGAGTGTGAAGAGACACGACGCGAGTGCGTCGTTCTGCAAAGCGTAGCGGACCGGTGGTGTGTTTGTCGGTCGTCGCTCTGCGCCTATGCGCCGCGTGCGTTCGTGCACCGGCGCATCGCAGGGTGGGGCGCGCACGCGGGGGGAGCCGTGTGCGCCCCACAGTGATTACGCGGCCCTTCTGTTCGCGTGATCGCGCTGTTCGTGCAATTCCACTTCCGTCGTACTCTCTCGTGCACGTGCCTCCGCCCGCTCGCGCGCCGCCGCGCGATTGCGTTCCGCCACATCGGGCCGTGCCCGGCGCACCCGTCCTGACGGGCTCCCCGTCGTGCTGCGGGCGATACGTCGTTGCATCTCCCGATCTTCCGCAGCCCACTTCGCGAACAGCGTACGGATTGCAGGTGGCAGCAGCGCAGTCGGCATCATGTCGAGCGGATGCTCGGACGCGCCCGGACGCACCATCTTCTCCAGCCAAGGGCGATAGCTTTCCGCGTTTTCCCATGTTCCGATGCGTCCCTCTGGAAGCCACGACGACACCACATACGATTCACGCAGCGTGTCGATGTCATCGCTGGTCAACGTCGCCGCCAGCTGCATGTCGTCGTCGAGCAGCACCGCGCACCCTGTCGCGATGACGTACCGCGAGGCGTGGGTGCCGAGCACGCCGCAGAACCGCTTGCGGTCGAACGCCTCATAATCGGCTTCCTCGCCGAACTGACGACCGAGCAGTTCCGTTGCGACCCGATACAGCGCCGCGCCGACAAGCCTTCGCTGATAGTGCGTGTCCGACCACGCCTCTGGCGCGTTCGTCGTCGACACGAACAGCGCAAATTGCCCGTTGGGTGCGGTGGCGGCGGCCAGGGGGACGCCGGCCGCAACGAGGCGTCGCGAACGTACATGCTCAACGAAGCCCCGCAACACGCGCATCGAGATATGCGCGACGCCAAGCTGACGCGCCCGATCCTTGCCCTGCTTCACGCGTGCGGTGGCCATGCGCTTGCCGTACCAACGTGTCTTGACGCCGAACCACGCCCCCGTGTCCGAGTCGATGTCGGGCGTGATGTTGATGCCGTAGCGGCCCAACCGATACTGCACCGACCGCATACCGTCGAAAAACATGAACGCCAGCGCCAGTGCGGGCTCAGCCCGCTCCTCAAATGCACACAGCGCTTGGTACACTCCTGCTGGCAGGTCGCGCTGTGTCGCGGACACATCGCGGCCAGCCTTCTTGGCCGCGGCGATCTCCAGATCCAACCGGTCGAGCAGCCGCTCCGCCTCGCGGAACAGCGTGGGGAGAATGACGCAGTACATGTGCGCCAAGTTGAAGGTGTTTACAATCGTTTCTTTATCCTTGCTATGCAGCAGCAGATCTCTGGGAATCAAATTCTCCGTAACGTGCTGTCGCAGGGAGGTGTACCGCGCGCGCCATGACTTCCACTCCTCGGGCGCCACGGCGCGCATCTTGGTACCGTGCGCCCACTCCGTCAGCGAGTACCAGCACTTGAGATCTGCTTTCACCATCGAGACGTACCCGCTGTCGAGGCCAGGCGCGCACTTGGTACGGATCTCCGGGGCCGTCATGGCCACAACCCAATGGGCAAGGCACACCGCGCTTCCCGCGTCGGGGACCTCATCCCACTCCTCCACTTCGAGCTGGTCGGGGTCCATCCGCACGATGTCTTTCCAGAGGTGCTTGATGGAGAACGCTGGTAGACGGTCGGGCGCGTAACGGTAGAGCGCTCCGACGAGGCGTGAGGAGGCCGCAATGTTGGCTTCCACCGTCGAGGCGAGGTGTGCCTTGCCCTTCACGAGCGGATGCGACTGGTACTTGAGCAGTTGTGCGTGAAAGCGCGGGGCCAGCCGGGCAATCGCCCCCATGGCATCGGTGACTTCCGAGTCGCCGCTCTTACGGAGCGCGGCGAGTGCGTTTCGTCCACGTATGCAACGGCGGTCATCAAGCACCGCGAATCGGTAGCGATTACGTTCGTCGACCTCGATGGCGCATTTACGCAAGCGCCGATAAATGCGAATGGCGTTAAGAACGGTCTTTTCGGAAAGCCCAATCTGCGCGGCACTCGCGTAAATGGCCTCATCACTGGGCAGCACCGCAGGGGCGTCTTCACCGCCGCCGGCCGCGTCCACAGCACGCGCGAGCGCTTGGAGTCGGCTTGGGTTGCGTCGCTTGTCGTCTCTACCGCCGTACGATAGTAATGCGGTCCACGCATCGGACAGCACCGTGTTCTTGTTCGGCAGCACCAAGCGCTCTGCGCCTGTTCTTCCCAGCACCAGCGCACGGATCTTCCTGCATGCGGCGGGGGCGTCGGGCGCGACAGCACGGGTGGACTCGAGGCGGTCGAGATATGTCAGCAGCAGGCGGATATCTCGCGTACTGCCGTCAGCACACTCCGAGGCGTCGAGCGCGCGGCCAACCAACGACTTGAGCTTGCGAGCGTATGACGGCGAGACGCCGCCGGTGAGCGCGTCGAACAGCTGCTGGCGGGTGATGACCGCCGTGCAATCGAGCAGTGGCTTCATGGGGGCCTCAAGCGGCGATGGTTGTTACCGATGGTTCGCTGACATTCGGTGACACATGGTGTTGCTGCGGCGTTTTGCGTCCGAATTACGGGCGCGGTGTGTGGCATATCATTGGCGGTATGCGAACTCGCCGACCCGTAATTCGACGGGTGGCCACGCTGACGTTCGGTGACATTTGCGGCAACTCGATGACACTTATGGAGTTCGCTGCGTGCGGGCGGTGGTACAGGCGGTATGGGAGGGAGCAGCATCGGCAGTAACGGGGTTGTGGTGAGCGTGCAGGCACCGCGACGCTCGCGCATGCCTCACGATTCTTCGTACAACCTCCGACAGGCTGCCTGCTACACTGGCCTCAGCGTCCGCCATCTCCGGCGCGTTCTCGACGCAGCGTGCGTCGGTTTCTCGTTCGTGCGAGGTATTCGCCACTACCCGCGCGCGCCTTTCGAGGAATGGTGGCGTCAGTACCAACTACTCGGATTCGACCGCGCGGCGAACCTCGGGCCTTATCGTCGCCGTGCCCAGGGGGCAGCCGGGGAGCAAGTGTGTCCAGGGATCGGCGAGGTGGGCGATGACCCATGCGGAAGCTCCTTGGGGCGTACCGTCACGGGCCGTCAGGCGCGACTGTGCGTCACGTGCCGGGCAGCACTGAACCGGCGCCGTCGCGGTTGATGTACCGCCAAAACCGGACACCGCCCGGACTCGGTTAGGAGCGTCGGACGACTGGCTCGCCGCATTGGTGTCGCTCGTTGCGCGCGCCCTAGGCCAAGGCGAGTCGGCGTACGTTCTGCACAGAACTCCGGAACGGGCCGTCACCAGTTGCGGCACGGGTATTAGAGGGCAGAGAGCGCAGGCGGCGCGTGGACTTCATGGGCGTCCCGTGCGTCGAAAGGCGTCTTCGCGCTTAGCCCAGCTGAATACCTGCCGTCAAGCCCCGCCGGGGAGTCAGGAGGTGCGTTCTGACCCCTACAGGCCCTGTACACTCTGTCTTAGATGGTCGGAGGGTCCGCCCGTCTTCTTTTACCCCGAGATGCCGGAGGCATCCATGAATTTCAGTTGTATCACGTTCACCGTCGCTATCAGGGCGGCGCCCCAGCACACCAGGACCGACGGTGTGGCGGCCAGGTTCCAGTTCTTGTTTCCTAAGTCCGAAGACGCGTTGGTCGTCAAGCCCGAGCTGACGAGCATTCAGGGCACGCCAGCGCTCGTGCCCGCCCCAAGGGCCATGGCCGCGGTCGCGCTCACGCCCGCCCTCACGCCCATGTCCCCGTGCGGGGCACCGGCCGACAGGGCAGACAACGGCGCCGTGATGGACGACTCCAATGACGGGAAGCCCGAGAAAGCCGCGGCCTGCGCGGACGGGCGCGCAAATGCGGCTTTGACGCCCGAGCTCGAGGCAAATATCCAGAGTCGTGTCGATGCCGCCGTTGAGCATGCGGTCGAGAATGACGTTGAAGAAGCCGTCTCGCGGGCCATGGAGTCCTTCTGCGAGGACGATCTGGAAGGCCATATCCAGACACATTTGCGGTGGGAGAACGTCCCGGATCGCGATGAGTTCGAGCAGCTCGAAGCGCGCGTGGACGAGCTGGAGGGCAGCGGCAATCGCGTGGACTCCGACGATGTCGACGAGATCAAGCGCGACGTGGAGTCGTTGTCCCACAAGGTTGATGCACTGCGGGCCTTCACCGAGATCGTGGACGCCCTGAATGCGACGTGTGATGCGCTCGCGCGCCGGGTCACCGAACTCGAGCTGACGGTCACCAGTCGGACCAGGCAGGCGATGCCGACCACCCGCGCCCGCTCGCGGAAGCGCGCCGTGTAAGGGAGCCGGCGGCAGGTGCTCTTGAGTTCACCCCTGTCTCACTGGCCTGTGAGACAGGGGTGAACTCACTTCGCGCCACAGGTCGTCGAGGAGAGCCGAAAACTCGGCGCGACTATACAACGAGGTGTAGGTCGACGGTGGGCCCCGGCATGCCGGCTTACCTGTCCGCCGCGCTGCCAGCGGCGCGCATGTTAGCCGGGGTCTCCACGAGGACAACGATCCACGGTGTTTAATCGCGCTCGGCCTGACGCCGACCAGTGGCCATGTGCGCGTGCATAGTGGGGACCGTGCTTCATGAATGTCCGGTATGAAGCGACTAAGCCGCGAGGCACACGGTTCAGCGAAGCGATGGCATCAACGGCAGTAATGCGCAGTCGGGTCAGTCAGTGATCAGCTGCAACAGCACCACGTCGCCTCGGTCCTCCCGCACCGTCCACGTGGTCGTCACGCGTACGGTGAGCCCCTCCAGGTTCTCTGGGCGGCGACCCGCCCCGACCTTTTTGATCCTCGCCGCCGTCGACTTGAGGACGCCATCAACGTCAGCGGGTACTTCACCGTTGCGGCGCAACACAACGGCGCTGTCGTGGTGCTCAGCCACCTGCCACGAGCAGGTCAGACGAACCGGCTTGCCGCGCAGCCTCGCCGGTCGGCGCCCACCACCAACAACCGCCACTGCGCACTTTTCAACGGTCAACGTGGGGGCTGATTGCGCGATCACCGTCGTCGCAGTCGAACGCGGGTGAATGCCGAAGAACCTCGCGAACACCGTGACCAAGCGCTGAATCACCTGCATTGGAACTCCCGGTTATGGTTGCCAGTCCGCGGGACTGGTGACACCAGCCTAGTCCCGCTGCTGGCCTAGCTGCGGTCCCCACTCCGGACCGCCGCCATAGGGACCATTCCCCGGCGGAGGAATGCAGTCACGAAATGGAGAGCCGACCGCGCCGCAGAGCGGCGGGGCATTCGGGGAGACGGGGGAGACGAGAGAGGCGGGCTGGCGGGCTGCTGGGGCGACAGCGAATGAGCGGTCAGGAGTCGGCGCCGCAGTCGGCTCACCCGGCACCTGCCGCCCGCGACACCCAGATCATGAATGCTCTTCGTGTCCACCGGTTGGCCCGCCGCGATCCGCTGCCGCAGTAGTTGCTCGAGCTGCTGATTCGACAGCCGCTGCCGACTGGTCTGTTTGTGAGACATGGTCCACGCATCTTTAGGGTTGCGGCCAGTCTAGTGCCCGCGTGCACGTGATCGGTTCGGCGGATGTAAAGGGGGTGGGCGAACCCGCGATCCGGCAATCCGAGGGCAAATCCGGACTCGAGGCGCCGAATGTCGATTGAAGCGCAAGTCGCTGTGGGTGTTAAAGGCAATCCGGATCTCTCGGTACCGTGCGGATGACAGTCAATGCTCTGTCCGGATAATTCGTGAATGCCAGCGAAATGGATCGCTTCTGAGTTGCTCGCTCACCCCATTACCCTCCAAGGGGAACGGACTATCCGGATTCGACCAACCGAGGAGGTCGCAGGCCGAAACAGCCAGATTGGGGGCGGGGAAGGGGCTACTCCCGTCTGTCAGTCCGGGGGGGCACATTAAGACGTAAGCCTTAGGGCACCCCTTCATTCCGTGTTCAGCTCGAGGTCCAATGCCCCGACCCCTCGCAAGAAGACCGTCTCGGTTAGGTCGCTCCGATTGTCGGTAGAATGAGTACCCCGTACCACAGCCAATACTGGGCGCACGCCCTCACGCTGAAGGGACCCGGGGGCTCCCTGGAGAGCCTCTCCCTCTCATTGGCGAATGCGCGCGTCGACCTGAATCCCCACCAGGTGGATGCGGCGCTCTTCGCGATCCGCTCACCTCTCTCGAAGGGCGTGATCCTCGCCGATGAAGTGGGGCTCGGGAAAACCGTTGAGGCCGGGATCGTCCTAGCCCAGCGATGGGCCGAACGGCGGCGTCGCATTCTGCTCGTTCTCCCCGCCACGCTTCGTAAGCAGTGGCAACAGGAGCTGGCCGAAAAGTTTGGGCTTCCCTCTGTCATCCTCGAGAGTGCGTCATTCAATGCCGCCCGGAAGTCGGGGAAGCTCAATCCATTCGATCAGTTCGGTCAGCTGATCCTCTGCTCATATCAGTTTGCCGCCGCGAAAGCTGCCGAGGTGGCAAGCGTGCCATGGGACATCGTCGTCATAGACGAGGCACACCGGCTGCGAAACGTGTACAAGCCTTCGAGCCGTATGGCGGCCACCGTGGCCGACGCGACTGCTCACGCGCCAAAGCTACTGCTCACTGCGACACCGCTCCAGAATTCCCTGCTGGAGCTCTATGGTCTAGTGAGTGTGATCGACCCGCACGTCTTCGGTGATGTGGCCTCGTTCCGCGAGCAATTCATGCGGGGTGGGTTGGACGAAAGGGAACGGAATCGGCAGCTTCAGCGAAGAATCCAACCACTCTGTACCCGCACGCTGCGCAAGCAGGTGTTGGAGTACATCCGCTTTACCCAGCGGGTGCCCATCACGCAGGAGTTCGTTCCGGGCGACGACGAGCATCGCTTGTATGAGCTCGTATCAGCGTACCTCCAAAGGGAGAATCTGGCGGCGCTACCTGCCAGCCAGCGTACGCTCATGACCCTGGTGCTTCGCAAGTTGCTAGCATCATCAACGTTTGCGATTGCCGGTACGCTCAGAAAGCTGGTTGGTCGACTGGAGCACTTGGAGAGAAGCCAACGAACGCAGCCCGGTGCGGGTGACCTCGCTTCCGTCGGGGACGATATCGGAGTCGGAGTCGACGACTTCGATGTGCTCGATGAACTCGCGGATGAGTGGGCAGACGGTGAAGAGAATCCGCGGTTGTCCACTCCCTCCCCCTTCGGCGCCCGCGCAACGCCCGATGCAGGGGCGCTGGCTACCGAGGAGTTGGTGGAGCTCCGGCGGTACGCGGAGCTCGCGGAGGGCATCGGCGCCAACGCCAAGGGCGCGGCGCTACTCGACGTGCTCAAGACGGCATTCGCGCAGGCTGACGCCCTCGGCGCCGCAAGGAAGGCGGTGATCTTCACCGAATCGCGCCGTACGCAGCGCTATCTCTTGGAGCTGCTATCCAGCCATGGATACGCGGGAGAGCTCGTGCAGATGAACGGCACGAACTCGGACCCAGAATCGCGAGCTATCTACGAGGAGTGGCTCGGTCGGCATGCCGGCACCGGCTTGGCATCGGGCTCTCGAACGGCCGACACCAAGGCGGCCATCATCGAGGAGTTCCGTGACCGCGCAACCATCCTCATTGCGACTGAGAGCGCGGCGGAGGGCGTGAATCTGCAGTTCTGCTCACTCGTGATCAACTTCGACCTGCCGTGGAACCCGCAACGTATCGAGCAGCGCATTGGTCGCTGCCACCGATACGGGCAGCGACACGACGTGGTTGTTGTCAACTTCCTGAACAAGCGGAACGCCGCCGATCAACGTGTCTATGAGCTGCTCGCGCAGAAGTTCCGCCTGTTCGACGGGGTCTTCGGGGCGAGCGACGAGGTGCTCGGCGCGCTCGAGTCGGGCGTAGACATCGAGCGACGAATCGCGCAGGTCTACCAGGAGTGCCGCACGACCGAGGAGATTCAGGCCGCTTTTGATCGATTGCAGCGCGACCTTGATGATCAGATCGCGGCGAGGATGACGGACACCCGTCAGGCGCTTCTCGACAACTTCGATGAGGAAGTCCACGCAAGGCTCAAAATCCACCGCGATCAAGCACTCTCTGCACTCACTGAGCGGCAACAGTGGCTGCTCGCGCTCACGCGCCAAGAACTGGATGGAGATGCAAGCTTTGAGGTCGACCGCCCACGGTTCGAGTACACGGGGCCGCTGGCGCGCAAAGGACACTACCATCTTGACTGGCGTGAGGCAGAACAGCTCGGTGACGTCTTCTTTCGCCCCGATCACGAACTTGCACAGCACCTAATCGAGCTTGCAGCAACGCGGGAGCTAGGCGTGGGCGACATGGCGTTCGACTACAGCGGCCATGGCGGCGTAGTACGCGCGCTTGAGCCGTTGGTTGGGCAAAGCGGATGGCTAGAGCTTTCCCGTCTCACTGTGGCGTCGCTCGATACGGAGGAGTTTTTGGTATTGGCTGGTGAGACCGACGATGGAGGGTCACTGGACGACGAACTCTGTCGCAAGCTCTTGTCATTGCGTGGACACGCCTCTCAGTCGATGTGCAGCGCGGTGGCGACGGGGAGCTTGTCGGCTCTTCGGGAACGACGGGTAGAGGAACTGTTGGGCGAGGTGAACGCGCGCAACGGGCGGCACTTCGATGAAGAGGTAGCGAAACTGGAACGCTGGGCCGATGACCTCCGCTCCGGACTCGAACGTGAGCTGAAGGAGTTGGATAGGCAGATTTCCGAGGCACGTCGCGCTAGCCTGGCCTCCGGGGCGCTCGCGGACAAGCTTGCGGCCCAGAGGGCACTCAAAGGCCTCGAAGGAACGCGCGCTGCAAAACGGCGAGACCTCTTCGACGCGCAGGACGCAATAGCCGCTCGGCGCGACGAGATGATCGCCGGCATCGAGCGTCAGCTTGAACAGCGAAACACTCTCCAACGAATCTTCACGATTCGTTGGGCCCTTAACTGATGATGGTTCATAGATGACGAAGAAGACCAAGTTGGAGCTTACCTGGATCGGTAAGGACGAGCGCCCGCAGCTAGAGCCGCGCATTCTCCTCGAGGATGCTGCACTCTCGTATCACGCTGCCGCTCGCGTTAGCGAAGACGATCTCTTTGACAATCGATTGATCTTCGGCGATAACCTGCTTGCCCTCAAAGCGCTTGAACAGGAGTTCGCTAGTAAGGTCAAGTGCGTCGTTATCGACCCGCCTTACAACACAGGTAGTGCGTTTGAGCACTATGACGACGGCGTCGAGCATTCGCTGTGGCTGGGTCTGATTCGAGACCGACTAGAGTTGCTTCGCCGACTGATGGCAGAGGACGGATCGATCTGGATTAGCATTGACGATAATGAGGCACATTACCTAAAGATTCTTTGCGACGAAGTCTTCGGCCGTGCGAACTTCGTGGCAACTATTATCTGGGAGAAGCGGACATCACGCGAAAACCGACGCGCATTCTCGTTTAATCACGACTATGTGCTGGTGTTTGCAAAGCAAAAGGCCGCATTTGAGGCAATTCGGAACCCAATCGGACTGACCAGCGATGTTCTCGCTAGGTACAAGAACCCCGATAACGATCCTCGCGGGGTCTGGCAGTCGGTATCAGCCAACGCGCAAGCAGGCCATGGAACGGCGAGTCAGTTTTACTCGCTTCGTCTTCCTTCCGGTAGAGTGATCGAGCCGCCCAAGGGGCGTTGCTGGCTTTATACAGAGCCGCGGATGAGGGAGCAGATTGCCTCCGGAAATATCTGGTTTGGAGCCAATGGCGACAACGCCCCACGTGTAAAGAAGTTCTTGCGCGATTCTGAAGATCGAGGTTTGACGCCGGAGACGATCTGGCCCGCGACGGACGTCGGGACGAACGATAGCGCAAAGAAGCACCTACTCGATTTGCTGCCGGAGTCGAGTGTTTTTGATAACCCAAAGCCGGAGGGACTACTGCAAAGGATCATTCACATAGCCACGAACCCAGGTGAACTGGTCCTTGATTCCTTCGCCGGATCCGGCACTACAGGTGCGGTAGCGCACAAGATGAATCGGCGTTGGATCATGGTCGAGCTCGGTAAGCACACGCAGACGCATATCATACCTCGACTCCGGAAGGTCATCGATGGCGAGGATCGAGGCGGCGTCACTACAGATGCGAACTGGATAGGCGGTGGCGGCTTCCGCTATTTCCGTGTTGCCCCATCGCTCCTCGAGAAGGATCGATACGGCAACTGGGTTGTGAGCCGAGAATACAATCCTGCCATGCTCGCAGAGGCGGTTTGCAAGCATGAGGGATTCGTTTACGCACCTAGCGAGACCGTGTACTGGCAGCAGGGTCAATCAACAGAGCGAGACTTCATCTACGTTACAACACAGGCATTGAGTCGACAGCAGCTCGCGCAGCTTTGCGAAGAGGTCGGGCCGGACCGGTCACTTCTCGTTTGTTGCGCTGCATACCGGGCCGCCGCCGACGAATTTCCAAACCTGACCATAAAGAAGATCCCCCATGCCGTACTCCATCGCTGCGAGTGGGGACGAGATGATTACAGCCTTTCCGTGTCACAACTACCGGGGCCGATTGTTGGCGCCCCCGAAGGAGAGGCCGGATCGGTGACCGTCCGTGCCACCACAAAGAAGCGCGGGCAGAAGGCTGCCGCCCAGGGGCCAGAACTGTTCGAGGGGATTGAGTGATGAACCGTCACGTGAACGCCGTGAGCGGCCGACTTAGCCTCCGCGCGCCCCAACGCACATCGCTTGAGATCTTGGCGCGGGTGGCCGAGACCGTGCCCCTTACGAAGGAGCGTGACATCCAACAGGCGCTCGCGACTATCCAGTCCGAGTACCCCGGCGTCACCAACTTCGAGAGGGACTTCCCCTCGCTCTGCTTCGCGCTTGCGACTGGAGTCGGCAAGACGCGCCTCATGGGTGCCTTTGTTGCCTACCTGTACCTTGCGCACGGCATCCGTCATTTCTTCGTTCTTGCGCCAAACCTCACGATTTACAACAAGCTGATCGCCGACTTCACGCCAGGAAATCCGAAGTACGTGCTGCAGGGAATCGCCGAGTTCGCGCAGAACCCTCCCGAGATCATCACCGGGGATAACTACGAGAGCGGACGAGGCGTGCGAGGCGACCGCGCCGATCTCTTCGGAGAGCGCGACGTCCACATCAATATCTTCAATATCTCGAAGATCAACAGCGAAGTGCGCGGCGGGAACGCGCCACGCATCAAGCGATTGTCAGAGTACATCGGCGAGAGCTACTTCGAGTATCTCGCGGGCTTGAAGGACCTCGTGCTCATCATGGATGAGAGCCACCGCTACCGGGCGAGTGCGGGTGTGAAGGCGATCAACGAGCTCAGGCCAGTGCTTGGACTCGAACTCACCGCCACGCCGCACGTGGAGACCACATCCGGCACGGTACAGCGATTCCAGAACATAGTTTACGACTATCCATTGTCGCGCGCGCTCACTGACGGCTTCGTAAAACAGCCGGCGGTCGCAACACGCGAGAATTTCAATCCTGCCAGCTACTCCCCTGAAGAGCTCGAGCGCATCAAACTCGAGGACGGAGTTCGTGTACACGAGAGTGCAAAGGTAGAGCTGGAAACGTTTGCCCTTGAGAACGACGCGAAGCGCGTGAAGCCCTTCATGCTAGTAATTGCGCGCGACACCGAACACGCGGGCGCATTGCAGGCGATGATTGAGCGTGACGACTTCTTCGAGGGACGGTACAAGGGACGCGTGATCACGGTGCACTCAAAGCAGGGCGCCGAGGAGAAAGACGAGACTGTTGCCCGCCTGCTCGCAGTGGAGAATCCGGACGAGTCTACGGAGATCGTCGTCCACGTCAACATGCTCAAGGAAGGGTGGGACGTCACCAATTTGTATACCATCGTCCCCCTTCGTGCTGCGAATGCTCGGACACTGGTGGAGCAATCGATAGGTCGTGGACTCCGTCTGCCTTACGGCCGGCGTACGGGAGTCAAGGCTGTCGACCGGCTTACCATCGTGGCCCATGACAAATTCCAGGAGATTGTCGACGAGGCGAATCGTCCTGAGTCGTCAATTCGCATGGAGACGGTAATCATCGGTCGCGATGTTTCAGACCGGCCCCAGGCGACGGTCGTGATCCCGTCGCATGTGGAGCTACAGCTTGGCGGTCATCACTCGACACCCTCGGCGACGAGCGGAGAGGGCGGCCGCACCGCCGCCTACGGTGTGGGCGGTACCGGGCAACCGGCAGTGGTCTTCGAGACGCCCTCGGAGCAGCTAGTGGCGCGGGCGACACTAGAAGCGGTGAAACAGTTCCAGTATCTCCCTCAGTCGCGTGATCTTCGTAAGCCGGAAGTGCGCGCCGAGCTGGTGAAGGCGGTCAGCGCGGCGATTGCGCCGGTGCAGTCGGAGATAGAGGGCGTGACGGAATCACCAAGCGCCGCTCAGGTGGCCGCTGTGGTTGCCAAGGCTGTCGAGCTGTACGTCGAGCAGACCATCGACGTTCCGCGCATTGTCGTGGTGCCGACCGGGGAGGTCACGAGTGGGTTCAACGATTTTGATTTGTTGCCCACCGCCGCGCGCCTACAGCCTGTGGCGGACGCCATTCTTGTACACGGGCTCGTCGACAATAGCCGTGACCGACTTGTTCCGACTGGGCAAGCCATCATGGAGGAGCGCCCCGAGAATCACCTCGTAGGCGTGCTGATCGATTATCCCGATATCTCGTACGACGACAACGCCGATTTGCTCTACAAGCTCGCAGGGCAGATGATTGCGCACCTTCGGTCATATCTGCCTGACGAGGACGCCGTTGAGAACGTGTTGCGGCATCACAAGAAGCAACTGGCGCAATCCATCCGCGCGCAGATGGATGCGCATCGATGGGAAGCGGCTACGGGGTATGAGGCAAGGGTGAGCCGGGGCTTTACGTCGCTTCGGCCAATTGGCGGCAGTGCGACCGCCGGTGAGGGAGCCCGACCGTTCCGTCAGCCGGTCGACGATCCTCAGTACATTCGTGGCGTTCGGTTCACTGGCTTCGCGCGATGCCTGTACCCCGAGCAGCGGTTTGATTCCGATACCGAGCGACGCTTCGCGATTCTGCTGGAGGATGAAGCCGAGAATCTCAAATGGTTCAAGCCGGGGAAGGGACAACTCAACATCTATTACTCGGCGGACCACAGTTACGAGCCGGACTTTATCGTGGAGACTTCGACGATGAAGTATCTCTGCGAGCCAAAGCGTGAGTCGGAGATGAACGACCCTGTGGTCCAAGCAAAGGCACGGGCGGCCGCAACGTGGTGTAAGCACGCGACCGCACATGCGGCGGAGCACGGCGGGAAGCCGTGGGCGTATCTCTTGATTCCGCATACAAAGATCGTCTCATCGGCGTCTTTGCAGGGGCTAGCGAGTGCGTACACTGTGTCGGTCTGAGTGCGGTTGGCGTTTCAGGATCGTCTCGGCACGTCATCACACTCTAAGTGGTGGATCGGAATCTGCCCGCCGGGTCTTCACCGAAGATCGCGGTCAATGGGACGTTGTGTTCGGCGCCCTCCATGCAGCGACGTGTGATGTGCGCCAGATCTCGCTGTGCTGCTGGATAAGCACCTTCTGGGTCTCAGAACGGAGCTGCGTTTGAAAGTCACGATACTTGCACGTAAGCACGAACTCGCTGCTGGGAGATCATCCGCGGCCTTTATCCATGCGCTTCGCCTCGGACGCGCCGTGAATACGATTCGGTTCATTCTGGATCATGCCTCAAATGGCCGAGACGAAGACTCCGTGGAGGCAATGCGCGCTCGCTATTCGGGCGGCATCCTACTCGCCGCCGCGGTGGAGGAGATGTTGCACGTCCTGCATGACCGCGAACTGCGCGAAGCCCTTCGCGACGAGCCAAATGTTCCGCCATTGCTTGCACTGGCCGATGAGCCAATCACCGCTCAGCTGCGAAACGGCTATCTCAAACGTCTCCGCAATAAACTGGCATTTCACTACGTCGCAAAGCACATCAAAGCGGCACTGCGCGACCCCGTGCCTGATCCTGCAATCGTTATCCAGTGGGATGAGAAGCCTAGCTCAGGAGCCTTTTACGTTGTTCCCGAGATCGATGTCCTTCTGAATATCCCAGAAGCCGAGGTTCCGGATGCCGCTCAGGTAACTGCGCTACAGGCGCGCTATCCGTACACGCATGCACTCAGAGTGCCGCCGGGATCGATGGGTGATGATCTCCGCCGCTATTTCGAGTGCCTGAACTTGGTCATGATCCTAGCGTTCGCCCTTGCGAGGCTCGCCGACGAGGTTCTCGTCAAGCAGTTTGAAGGGATGGGGGCCACGCGTGGCGAGGAGCGTGACGAGGGGGCGTTCGATAGACTTGCGAGGGCCGCAGGAGGGTCCGAATGAATCGGTTCATGCGGATCGGCCACGGCGGAAGAGCGAAGCTCTCAGCATCGATTGGGTTGAACATAGTGGTTGAAGGCGGGTCAGTGGGTCATCGCCACCGCCGCGATGTTGCTGGAAGCGCAGTCGACTTCAGGTACTCCCGGATGGCCGATTGGAGGTAACGCACCTCACCGCCAATTGGCACGGTGCCAATCGGCAGACGGCGCACCACACGCGTGGAGACGCGCAGGATCGCCGCCACCTCGGTGATCGTGAGCAAGGGTTCGATGAACCAATGGTCCGCCTGTCGAGCGGTACCGTGTAAGGGGTCGCCGCCCAGCGCCGTGGTGAGTCGCTCAGGTAGGGCGCCGGCTTGGGTGAGCGCCTCGTCGACGTTGCCGATGGCGGCCGCGGCGGCGCGCACGGCGGTGGCGACCTCGGTGAGCACCGCCCTGGACGTCCGCTTGGTTGCCTCCGGCACCGCTGCAGGATCGGGCAACGGCTGCGGCGATGCGAGCAGATCCTCCCAGCTGTGCGTGATCGCCTTTCGCGCGCCCTTCCGGACCAGCGTGATTCCCTCGGCCGTCATCGTCACCCGATAGGCGACGTCGGCAACGTAGATCTCGCGCTTGAGCGCGTTCGTGAGTGGTGTGGTCATGTGAGAGCGCTCACCAGATCGGGCTATTGTCTTCGGCCGGTCGCCCCCAGGCGTAGTGTGGGCGGTCATGATCGTCCGAGTGGTATGCCACGCCGCGGCTGCCCATGGGATCGATCCGGTCAGCGTAACCGTCAGCCCACGCGAACCATGCGTTCAGTTCTGCATGCTCCGCGTGACCGCGTTCGACCGCCGTGGCACGCGCGGCCGCGACGTACTCCCGCACGGCCTTCGCCTTCCGCCACCTACGCATGATGCCATCGAGGGCACGCACGCGCTCCTGCTCGAGGTGCTCCTCACGCTCGCGCGCCCGACGTTTCTCATCCTCGATGGCCCGCTGACGCGCGGCTTCTGCCCATGCCTCGCGCCGACGGCGCAGCGCTTCCGCTGTCTCCACCAGACCGACGACGATGTCGTTGAGCATCGATTCCATGCGTTGACGCGCGCCGTCGGCCCACTTGCACCGAGTGCCGACCCCAATCTCGAGAATCTCGAATACCAGTCGACCCGTCGCCTCGTAGTCGTATCGCTTCGGTTCCCATCCACCATCGCTGCGAGCAGGTGGGCGCTGTGTGCGCGCGATGACCTCGGACAAACGAATCGCAATATCATCCTCTCCAATGCGCACCGTGGTGCGGGGAGGACCTGCTTCCGGTGTCGCGCCGTATCGCTGCGGTTCTGGTTTGGGGGTGATCAGTGATACCGGATAGCCCCGCGCGGCGAGGCCCTTGATCAGTGTGTCGAGGATCCGCATGGCGCGGTCGGCGGTGCCGAGTGTCACGTCGACATCAAGGATCTGCTGAGCACGCGCGCGAAGACGTCCGGTCTCGTCCGGCTTCGCCTTGCGCATGGCCACCACCGTGCGCGCCACGAGGGGGGAGGGGGCCTCGATGACCTCCGGTACGGCCAGCGCATTCACTGGGAGTGCCTCGAAACGGGCCTGGTCGGCGACCGGGCCGGTGAGCGGCGCGGGTGCCGCGGACTCCTTGTCGCGTGGGTAGAAGGTCGCATCACGGATGCCCGTCGCTCCCTTCTCGGGCAACTTCGGGAGTGGTGTGCGCCGGATCTTCTGCCCCGCCGCCAGCCTCGCCCAGTACCCACGTGGCGGGCTGGGAATCTTCAGTCGGGCGCAGGTCTTCTTGAGCCCCACATCGGAGAGGCCGAGCTTCGGCGCCAAAACGGCCATCGGCTCCGTCCAAACGCGCTCGTACAGCTCTTCCCGGGTGAGGGTGATCGACTCTCTTGCCATGCTCGGGGCCCTCGGGGTCCTCACGGTGATCAGTGACCGACGATGGGCGCCACGAGGCCGCGGCGCCCGTCATGAGATGATACCTCCCGGCCGCAGGGGCGCACCTGCAACCGTAACGTCTTGTCGGTGCAAACGGCCGGGGCCCGACTACGCGGCCTCGGCGCTCACCAATTCCCGTGAACACAACGCGAGCATCTTGCATCGCCGGCACGCCTGATTGGGATCGGTCGCCTGCCGAAACGCCGCCCGCGGTCTGGGCACGTTGTACGCGGGATCGTCGAGCAGCTCATACATACGTGCAGCGCTCGCGCGTTGTGCTGCCAGGGCCGCCTCTACCCTGGCCGAGGTGACCGTCGCCGCCTCCAATGACGCCCGGTCGAGGTGCACCAACCATGCCTCGCAGCGGATGGCCGCGAATCCCTGGCCGAGCGCCGTCTGGACCGCGTGAGCGTACAGGATGACCTGCGAGAGATCGCCAGTGGCGCCCGTCTTCCAGTCGATAACAATCACTCGATCATTCGGAAGACGCAGAACAAGGTCTGGTGTCGCGATGGTCGATATGCCGTTCATCGAGACCAGAATAGGCTCGTCGATGAACAGGATCGCGGCGCCGGGGATGCTTGCTGCGTGCCACACCGGCGACGCGAGCAGCGCGGCCTGAAGCACTGTGGCGCGAGCAGTCATCTCGGCGAGCAACGTCCGCCGACGGGTGAAACTCATGCCGCCGTAGAACACCTCATGCAGCAATGGCGCACGCCTTGGACTGGACAGCCATTCTGGGTCGTTCGGTCCGCGCATGATCACCGACTCGAGTTCACCGTAGGTCTTCGCATGGAGTGCGGCCGCCGTTGGCAGGGGAGCGCCAGCGCGAATGGCAATCGCGATCTCCGACGCCCGGCGGTGGACAGCGCGCCCCAGTTCGGCGTTCGGCGAAGTGAGGTGCTTGAGTCTGAACGCCAGCCGCGTGCTGGGGGACGCGTCGGCCGTCCCGCCGCCGTGAGACCCGTAGTAGTGTTCGTAGTACAAGCGTTCGCAGCGGTCCAGCAACGCGGCGCGCGAGTACGACCATGAGAATGCGGGGCGCGGTGTACGTGGCGCGGACGAGGAGCGCCCTCCGCTGTTTGCTTCGGCGACACTGTGGGTGCTGTGGCGGCCGACGGAGATGCGGGCGAGTGTGGTCATAGCGGGGCAGATGGGGCCCGCGCAGCGCGACCGGCGGTCGCGCTTTCTACAACGCGGGCATGCCCGTCAGCCTATGCTGGGCAGAGCGGGGGGCGCCGGGCCACCAACATCCCGAGTGCTGCCTCGATGTGCTACGACCTAGGGACGAAGCAGCTCGTGCTTCCGGTGAATGGCCAGAACGGACTGGCGTTCAACGAGTCGCGGTTTCCCAGGGCACCAGCCAGCCCCGCTTGGCCAGTGCGCTCACGCGCTGGAGATGCGGCCCTTCAAGGCGCGCCCGAGCCGCGAGCAGTGGATGCCGCGTGGGACGCCGTGATCACCGTGTGCGACGCCGCCAGTGATGCGTGTCCGTATCTCCCGGGGGCTCGAGCTACCGCGCACTGGGGGCTGATGGACCCGGCCGCCGCTCAAGGCGAACATGCGGTGCAACTCGCCGCGTTCCGAGCGGCCCGTGAGCATCTGCACGCGGCGGTGATGGCGTTCATCGCCATGCCACCAGCATCGCCGGCGCTGACCGACGCGAGCAACATCGACGCGCTGCACGCTGCCCTGGCCGCCGGACGTCGCGCCCTCGACGCCGCCGTCGCGCAGGCCGATGGATCAGCCGCGCCTTCTTACCCTTCCACGCTCCAACTCACCGATGCGCTACGCCCTCATCTCTGACATTCACGCCAACGTGCAGGCGCTCGATGCGGTGCTCGCCGACACCGATACCCGCGGTGACGTGGACGCTGTGTATCACCTGGGCGACCTGGTGGGATACGCGAGCACGCCGAACGAGGTGGTCGAACGGCTGCGCACCCGCGCTATAGCCGGCATCGCCGGCAACTACGACTCTACTGTTGCCACCGACTACAAGCACTATGGGTGCAAGTCAGAGAGTGTGCGGCAGGAAGAGCTCGCGCACAGCAGTTACGAGTTCACGCGTCGTGCAGTGTCGGCAACCACGAAGCGCTTCCTGGCCGGGCTGCCCTTTTCGCTCGACCTGCGTCCGCTGGGTGGCCATTCTGCTGGCCCGCGCCTCGTGCTCGTACACGGTACGCCGACGCTCAATACCGTCTGTTTCACCGAAGACCGTCCCGATGATTTCTGCCGCAAGATGGCGGCGAGCGTGGGGCTGAAAGCCGGTGACATGTTGGCGTTCGGACACACGCACAAGCCGTGGCATCGGGTCGTCGACGGCATCGGGTGTCGTTCAGCGAGACGGCGGCGGAGGTGGAGTTCGTGCGCGTGCCGTACGACATCGAATCGACGGCGGCCCGCATCCGTGCGGCTGGCCTGCCGGAAGACTTTGTGGCGTTCCTGCAAGCCGGTGCGACGCCGGCGGCCTCAGCGCTTGGTGCAATGACGAGCTGACGTCTGTGGTCTAGGTCGTGTGCGTAGACACCTCGCGCGATTTTTCGGGAGGGTTTCACCCGCATTTTGCTTGGGCGAGAGCCGAGCGTGCCGTGATCTACCGATTGCGACTTTCCACTCGCGCCACTACGAACATTCCACCGAGGCCGATTGCCTCACTCGCAACGACGCGAAGCCCTGCAGCTTTGAGCAGCGGTCCCAATTGACGGTTGAGGTCCGTCGCCACGAGGCGCATCACGACGGCGGCGATCCGACGGCGAAGGGACGGCCGCTCACCGTCAGGAAGAAACTTGTCGAAGACCGCTATGCGACCGCCCGGCCGCAGTACGCGAGCGGCCTCGCGGATGGCCGCCACCGGGTCTGGCACGACGGCGAGTGCGAGGTGCAGGATTACGCCGTCTACACTCTCATCCGGAAGCGTCAGGCGCGCGGCGTCCATCACTTGCGTCCGCACCTGCAGATCGCGGCCCGCCTCCCGAAGTGCCTGCGCTCTCATGGCCATGCGGGTGACCATCGCGGGGGTCACGTCGGTGGCGATGACGTCTATTCCGTCCGGAAGATACGCCAGGTCGAGGCCGGTGCCGCCGGCGACCATGAGCACACGCTCACCGCGCCGAAAGTCGGCGAGGGCGAGTGAGCAGCGCCGTCCACGCTGAAAGAGCGGCAGGTGCGCCACGGCAAGGTCGTAGGCGGGCGCATAGGCGGTGTAGCGCACGCGGTTCCACCACGTCGAGAGGCTCACGCCGCGCACGCCCGTCGTGAAGGCATCATCGGGCGTCCGCACGTCTGCGACCAAGTGCACCTGATCGTATTTCTTTCCACGCATCTCTGACGATACTCTGGGCCGACTGCAGGAAGAGCGCCGCGATGACGAAGGCGACCAACAGGTCTGGCCACGGGGAGGCGGTCCACGCGACGAGCCCCGCCGCGATCACGATGGCGAGGTTACCGAGCGCGTCGTTGCGGGAGAAGAGCCAGATGGCTCGCGCGCTGGCGTCGCCGCTCCGATGCGGAATGAGGGCTGCGGCGGCCGCGAGGTTCACCGCCAACGCCACGGCACCGAAGACGCCCATCAGTTCCGCCTCGGGCTGCTGCTGCAGCACGACACGATAGATGGTGGTGCCCACAACGCCGAGGCCAAGCGCGCCAAGGAAGAGACCCTGCGCGAGCGCCACCGTTGCACGGCGCCTTGCGGACCATCGAAGGGCGAGGAGGCCCATGAAGCTGATGGCGCCATCGCCAACAAAATCGAGGGCATCTGCCTGCAACGCTTGCGAGTCGGAGATCAGACCGGCTGCCGCTTCGATGATGCCGTAGCCGAGATTGAGCACGACGACGACCCATAACGCGCGGTGATATGCAGCACTGATGACCGGGGTCGCCACCGCGGACTGCAGCGGAAAGCCCGCCCCGGCGGCCGCTTGTTCAGCGGCCGCGAACACCGCTGCATCGGCAGCGACCATCGTGAGCTTCCCGCTGGCGACCGATGCTTCCACGCTGTCAACACCCGGCACCGCCCGAACCGCCGCCGCCACGATGGCGGCGTCATGTGCGCAGTCCAAGCCAATGACGTGGTATTCGGCATGGGCGCCAGAGCCGAGCGTGCTCATGTCGTGCGGGGCGGGTCAGCGTCGTCTACCGACTCACCCACGTGGTCCAGCCCCTCCACGATCAGACGCCGCACGTGGTCGTCGTCGAGACGGTAGTACGCGATCTTGCCGGCCTTCCGATGGCGGACGAGCCGCAACTGGCGGAGCGTGCGCAGCGAGTGCGACACCGCAGACTCCGAGACCTCGGTAAGTGTGGCCAAGTCGCAGACGCACAATTCCTCCTCCGCCAACGCCGCCAGCAGGCGCAGGCGCGTCGGGTCGCCCAGTGCCTTGAACATCTCGGCCAATGACTGGATCGCGGTGTTCGTCGGCCCCATCGCTCGCGCTCGGTCGACCTTGGCCTGATCGACGCAGACGATCTCACAGGAATCGTCGCCACGAGGTGTCGGTGTCGTCGATGAGAGAGCAGGGCGGGGTTGCGCCGGGGGCATCGCGGTCCTAGGTTGAGTGAACATCTGAGCACCTGTTCAGTTGTTTCCTAGATTAGCAGTTCCGTGTCTTTCCCGCAATTGTGGCCTTGGTTCGGCCCTGAGCGACCGGAAGCATCGGTGTGATACCTCCTCCCCTGCATGCGGCACCTCCTTCGCGCTACTCGGTACACTCCAACACTGCGCCGTCTCCTGACGGCGTTGCTCGGTGTGTGCATGGCCGTGGCGTTCGCGGAGCCGTTGGTCGCGGACAGTTGCGATGGGGATGCCCCCGCGGCGGTCGCGGGTCAGTACGTGGCTGCGACCGACGCCCCGATTGGCGAGGCACCGCGCAGCGCCGAATCGCGCACCGAGGGTGACCGCAGGTCTGGCGAACACCCGCCGGTACACGAGGCGCACCTCTGCCACTGCACGCATGCGCACGCCTCCACGCCCACTCGGCGCGTGGTAATGCCGGTTCCCTCATTACGCACCGCGTTGACGACGCCACGCAGCGTCGACCGTGTGCTCCCGAGTGTCACTGTGGAGCCACGACTGCGTCCGCCAAGAGCCACGGGTTACGCCTAGTCGCGTCAGCCTCGCTGTGAGTCGCTGACGTTCGCCCCGTCCTTCACATCCGCCATCGTGCGTGATGTGCCAGCGCTCTCTCGAGGCTCCCATGACAAGTGGTAACGGTCACGGCCCGCAGTGGCCCGATGATCAGTTTCGGCGATCCCGGCGTCCGTGTCGCCCAGCATTTCGGCGCTGGTTCGGTCTCCCCAGCTACGCAACATCGTTCGCGCTGACCGTGTTCAGCGCGCAGGTTCTCAGCGCGCAGTCCGCGCCACTCCAACTCGCGTCCGACAGCGCTCGGCTCACGCGCATTGTCGAGCGCGTTCGCCTCGCGGGCCGTGACGAGAGTCCTGTCCTGCAGGCCGCGCGGGCCGCGAGGGATTTGGCCGCGGCTCGCGCCGCTGCAACGGGGCATGCGACGCCGGCCACGCTGAGCGCCGGCCTGTCGGAGGCGCCGGCGGCAAGCATCGATCAAGGAAACCTTCGCCTCGAAATTGGCCGTGATCTCCTCACGGCACCGCGTCGGCGCGCCGAACGGGCCGTAGTGGAGGTCGCCGTGCGCGCCGCCGAGATTTCGCTCAGCGTGGAGGAGCGTCGGCGCGACGCGGCGCTGCTGCGTGACCTGCTCCGCGCGGCCGGCGCACGCCGCATCGCCGAGCGGCTCGCGGCTGAAGATCTGGTACTCCTGGGGGCGGCCGACGGAGTACGCGAACGGTTTGCGGTCGGGCAGGCGCGGTACGTGGACGTGCTGCGGGTGCGGACGGAGCGGCTCAGGGTGCAGGTGGAGCGCAGCCGCGCGCTCGCCGACGCGCGTGTCGCGGCCGCCGCCCTCATGGCCCCCCTGCGTAGCGAGTCGACGCGGAGCACGGTGCAGGCGGCCATCGACTCATTGGCCGCAGACCAGAGTGACGCATGGCGGGTCGTTCTGCCACCTGCGCTGACGCTCGACTCGTTGCTCGCGGTAAACGAGCGGGTACTGCTCGGTGAGGTGGAGGCCGAGCGCGCGCGGCGTGAGCGTGCGCTGCTGGTTGCCGAACAGCGCGTGCAGGTCAGTGCCTATGCCGGTGTGCAACGCGTGGGGCAGGCCAACAACGGGCCCACGTTCGGTCCATCGCTCGGCTTCTCGATGACATTGCCGTTTACCGCGGCGAGGGGGAACCGGCTCGCGGTCGGCGCGGCAGAACAGCGCATCGTCTCGGTCGGTACCACGCAGTTCGCGACGCTCGCCGAGGTGCGTGGGCGCCTTCAGGCGGGCCTCGCACGCTACGCAGAAGCGCGCCTGCGTCTCGAGACCATGGACGCAGCGTTGCTGCGTGGCGCCCGAGAGGAGCGCGAAAGTGCGTTGGCGGCCTATCGCACCGGCAGTGTGTCACTCCTTGAATTGCTCGATTTCGAGCGCGCGTTGGCCCGCGCAGAAATCGAGCGGGTCCACGCCCTATTGGAAGCGGCCGACGCGTGGGCCGATCTCATGGGCGCGACCGAGCCGTCCGCGGCGCTGTCGCTGCCTGGAGGTGAAGCGCCATGAACGACACGACACGCCTCTTTCGCGGTCGTACGCACGCTCACGCGCTCATCGCGCCAACCCTCGCACCTATGCGCACGGCAAACCGGCTTACGTCAATCAGGCATCCGCGCGTTCTCGGGGCCATGCTGTTGTTTTTCCTCGGATGCAGCGAGGCAGCGGAGACGCCATCGCAGCGGGCGGATATTCCGCCCGCCGCGGGCACGTCCGGAGGCCCCACCGCATCCGCCGCGGGCGCCGCGGAACAGCATGAGGAGGAGCATGCGCCGGGTGACCGTGTCACGCTTTCGGAGATGGCGTTCCGAACGGCGCAGATCGAGGTGCAGCCGGTGGTGGCACTCACTCGAGAGGCCGGCGTGGAAAGCCTCGAGGTCCCCGGACAGGTCGAGCTCGATCCGCGTCGCGTCGCACTCGTGTCATCGAGGATCGCCGGCCGTCTCGAGCGTCTGCACGTAGTCGAGGGTGACCGCGTCGGCGCCGGACAAACGGTGGCGGCACTGTTCAGCCCCGAGTATCTGACGGCTCAAGCCGACCTTGCCGCCGCCACGCGCCGGATCGAGTCGCTGGCCGGTACCGCCGACGAGGCGGGCGCGCGCTTGTTGGCTGAGGCGGCGCGTCGACGTCTGCGACTCCTCGGTGCCAGCGATGCTGAAGTGGCCCGTGTCGCCGCGGGTGGTGAAGCGGCGAGCACGCTGTCGCTGCGCGCGCCAATCAGCGGGAGCGTCATCGAGGCGCACGTGTTGACGGGGGCCGCCGTCGAAGCCGGCGGGCCGGTATTCACGCTTGCGGATCTCACCGTAATCGATGTCGTCGCCGAAGTGCCGGAACGGAATCTGCCCCAGGTGAGTCCGGGGCAGCGGGCCACGGTCAGTATCGCCGCCTTCCCATTGCTGCGTTTCGACGGTCGTGTGGAGCGCCTGCGCGATGCCCTCAACTCCGAAACACGAACGCTGCAGGCGGTCATTCACGTGCCGAACGCGAGCCGTCGGCTGCGTCCCGGAATGTTCGCGACCGTGCGACTGGATCTGCCAGCCAACACGGCGGTCAATGGCGAGCGCACCTCCGCCCTCACCATTTCGGAAAGTGCCGTCGTGACCGACGGTGAGCGTCGTTTCGTGTTTGTCGAAACTGGCCCGCGAACCTACGAGCGGCGCGAGGTTCGGACATCGCTTCTCAGCACGCCTGGGAGCAGCACCCAGCGCAGCGCCATGGTCAGTGTTCACGATGGGCTGCGGGTAGGTGAACGGGTCGTAGTCCGCGGGGCGTTCACGCTCAAGAGCGAACTCGCCAAGGCGACGCTTGGCGATGAGCACTGATATGCGTGGAGAGAACACCCCGGCACCAGCATCAACGGATAGTGTGGTCGAGCGCCTTGTCGCGTGGGCGATTCGACAGCGCCTGACGGTGATGGCCCTCGTCCTGGCCATGGCCGGCGCGGGGCTGTGGGCACTCCGAACCCTTCGCGTCGACGCGTTCCCCGATTTGACCGATGCGCAAGTGCAGGTCCTGATCGAGGCGCCCGGATTGTCGCCGGTGGAGGTGGAGCGGCTGACGACATTCCCGATTGAAGTCGCGATGAACGGGCTGCCGGACGTCACCTTGGTGCGGTCGGTCAGCAAGTATGGCTTTGCGGCGGTCACCGTCGTCTTCGAGGACGGCGTCGACATCCAGCGGGCGCGTACCCTCGTCAGCGAGCGACTGCAAGGTGTGCGCAAATCGCTGCCGCCCGGAGCGGATGCGACGTTGGGCCCGTTGAGTGCGGCCAATAGCGAGATCTACATGTACACGGTCGAACAGACCGACACCGCGAAAGCCGGTGACACATTGGACACGCGAGCGCTCCGCACACTGCAGGATCGCGTGATTCGCCCGCAACTACGCACCGTGGCCGGTGTGACCGAAGTCAACAGCTTCGGCGGAGAGGTTCGGCAGGCGCAGGTCGTCGTTCGGCCGGAGCGGCTCGTCAGCTTTGGACTCACGCTGCACGACGTGGTGGAAGCCGTGGAGTCGAATAACGCCGTCGCCGCCGGCGGCTACCTGGAACATCGCGACGAGCAATACATACTGCGAGGACTTGGGGCGGCCGCCACGCTCGATGACCTGCGCCACACGGTGATCCGTGCGAGTTCGAGTGGTGTGCCCATTCTGATCGGCGATGTGGCCGATGTGCGTTACGGGGCCGAACTTCGCCAAGGCGCGGTGTCACACGATGGCCGGGGCGAGGTGGTCAGCGGCATCGTCATGATGCTGCGCGGGGAGAATGGCCGGGAGGTCGTGCAGCGTGTTCGTGAACGAGTGGAGGACATCAATCGGTCGTTGCCTCCGGGCGTTAAGGTCATTCCCTACTACGACCAGACGGATCTCGTCGCGGGGACGCTGCGCACGGTACAGACGAATCTCGTGGAGGGCGGATTGCTGGTCATCGCCGTCCTGTTGCTGTTCCTCGGGAACGTGCGGGCGGCGCTCCTCGTGGCCGCCACGATTCCGCTGTCGCTGCTGTGCGCATTTTTCGGTATGCGCTGGCTTGGCTTATCCGCGAATCTCATGAGTCTTGGCGCCATCGACTTCGGCATGATTGTCGATGGTGCGGTGGTGATGACTGAGCACTTCGTTCGTACGCTGCACGGGGACGAAGAAGCGGGTGAGCTTCCGACGACGGACAGAGGCATCGCGGAGCGCTTGGTATCTGCGGCCCGCGAAGTCGCGCGCCCGATTGCCTTCGGCGTACTGATCATCATGCTGGTGTACGTGCCCATCCTGAGCTTGCAGGGGCTCGAGGCGCGCATGTTCCGCCCAATGGCGATCACGGTGGCGGTGGCGCTCTTCGGCAGTCTCCTGCTTGCGCTCTGTTTCATCCCTGCGGCCAGTACCTGGGTCTTTCGGCGAGGCGCCCGCGAGTCGGCACTGGCGCAGCGCGTCGAGCGGTCGTTGGATAGGCGCTACGGACGTGCCCTCGGTGCCGTTGCGGCGCGTCCAATGGCCACCGCAGCAGTGGCGGTCATCGTACTGGTGGCGACGATGTTCGTGGTGCCGCGGCTTGGCACCGAGTTCCTCCCGCAGCTCGATGAGGGGTCGCTGCTGATCGCCGCGACGAAGGACCCCACCATCTCGCTCACCCGTTCCGTCGCCATGCAGGACGAGCTGGAGCGCACCGTCCGCATGACACCGGAGGTGACCACGGTGGTGAGCCGCGTTGGTCGAGCGGAAATCGGCAGCGATCCCATGGGGGTCAACCAGGCCGATGTCTTCGTCATGCTCAAGCCACGAAGCGAATGGCGCGCGGGACTGACCAAGGATTCGCTGGAGCGAGAGATCACCGAGCGGCTCGAGGACCGCGTTCCCGGTATCGCCATAGGCATGACGCAGCCCATGCAGATGCGCCTGGACGAGTTGATTTCCGGTACGCGGGCAGACCTCGCGATCAAGGTGTTCGGCGACGATACCGACGTCACGCGACGCGTCGCCGAGCAGGTGGCCAACGTCGTACGCAGCGTGCCCAGCGCCGATGAGGTGCAGATCGAGCAGACGGCCGGACAAGGGTACCTCAACGTTCGTCTCGACCGTGCAGCCATGGCCCGGTTCGGTATTCCGATGACAGAGGTGCAGGAAGCCTTGGAAACGGCGGTTGGCGGCCGGCCGGTGTCGCAACTCGTCGAAGGCAGTTATGCGGTGGATGTGGCGGTCTACTATCCCGAGGCACTTCGCACGTCACCTGAAGCGATTGGCGCGATCACCATTCCCGCGCCGCTGGGCGGCGCATCCGGCGGCGCCCGGATTGCTCTCTCCCAGATCGCCGACATCCGTCTCGAGAATGGGCCGGTGCAGGTGAGCCGCGAACGGGCACAGCGTTACACGCTCGTCCAGTCCAATGTGAGCGGTCGCGACTTGGGCGGCTTTGCGGCGGACGTGCGTCGGGCGGTCGACGCGCGCGTGCAAGTACCTCCCGCGGTGTTCGTGACGTACGGGGGGGCCTTCGAGAATCAGCAGCGGGCGATGGCGCGGCTGCAGATCGTTGTGCCGCTCTCCGTGCTCTTGATCGCCTTGTTGCTGTGGGCGTCGCTCCGCTCCTGGTGGCTCGCGGGGTTGGTGCTGGTGAATCTTCCGTTTGCTGCCGTTGGTGGGGTGCTGGCGCTATGGGTACGCGACCTGCACCTCTCCGTCTCGGCGAGCATCGGCTTCATCGCGCTGTTCGGTGTTGCGGTGCTGAACGGACTCGTGCTCCTGACGACGGTGCAGCGTACCCGTGGCCGCGGAGTGGCGCCGCTCGAGGCGGCTATTGGCGGGGCCCGTGAGCGGTTGCGCCCCGTGCTGATGACGGCCCTGGTCGCCAGCCTCGGCTTCGTGCCGGTTGCCGTGTCGCACGGTACTGGTGCCGAGGTGCAGCGGCCGCTGGCGACGGTGGTGATCGGTGGACTTGTCACGTCGACGCTGCTCACGCTGTTCGTGCTGCCGACCTTGTACGCGTGGATCGAAGGGTGGAGGGCGTCACGCCGGCGCGAATACGACCTCAGTCAATAACTCATTATGTCAGCGACGACGCGTCTCGATCTGCCTGTCCTGTTGCCGGACCTTCCCGACCATCGTGACGCCTGCGTGTCGCGACTGATCAGCATGGTGGCCAGGCAACCGGGAGTAATCAGGGCGCATGTGGTTGGTGCGGCCGAGCCTATGTTATGCCTGCATTACGATTCGGACCGGTTGACGCTTGCCGAGATCGAGGCACTGGCGCGAAATGCCGGCGCCGTGATCACTGGGCAATTCGCCCACGCGCTGCTGCCAATTCGTGCGGTAACCACCGAAGACGATGGCATGCGCCTCGAGTCCACGCTCATGGAGACGCCCGGGGTGACGGCGGCGTCCGTCAGCATTGCCGCTCAGCTGGCGCGGGTGGAGTTCGACCAGCGGCAGATCACGTTGCCGCAGGTGGAGGCCGTCCTTCGACAAGCGTCGGCGGTTACTGAATCCGCACCCCAGCAGCCCCCCACGGTTCAAGAGGACGTGCGGTCGACATCGGCAGATTCGGGAGGCTGGTACGCGCGCCATCGTGAACTCGCGTGGAGTGTAATGTCCGGTGCGCTGCTCCTTGCCGGATGGCTCGTCGAACGGTCGCCTTCGGGAAGACCTTCCGTCGCCATCGGGCTGTTTGTCCTGTCGTATGTTTTCGGCGCCCGGGACAACGTTGGACATTTCCTGCGCGATCTCCAGCGGGGAAAGGTTCACTTCAACATCGACCTGTTGATGGTCGTCGCTGCGGTCGGCGCGGCGGCCTTGGGGGAGTGGGCCGAAGGCGCGCTGCTGCTCTTCCTCTTCAGCTTGGGTCACGCGCTCGAACACTACGCGCTGGGGCGGGCGCGCCATGCGATCACCGCGCTGGCCGATCTCGCGCCGTCCCGCGCCACGCTGTTACGAGAGGTCGATGGGTCGCGGCGTGAAGAGCTCGTGCTGATCGAGGCGGTGCGACCTGGTGACATCGTGGTCGTGAAGCCCGCCGAACGTGTGCCGGTCGACGGCACCATTCGCGAAGGGCGTTCCGGGGTCAATCAAGCGCCGATCACCGGCGAGAGTGTGCCGGTCGACAAGGTGCCGGGCGATCAGGTGTTCGCCGGAACCGTCAACGGCGAAGGCGCACTGGTGATCGAGGTGTCGGTGGCGGTCGGGGACCGCACCTTGGACCGCGTGATCAAGCTGGTGTCCGAGGCGCAGACGCAGAAAGCTCCCACGCAGCAGTTCACGGAGCGGTTCGCGCGAGTGTTCGTGCCGGCTGTGCTGATTGGCGACCTGCTCCTCATTGTCGCGCCGCCGCTGCTCGGCGTGCTGTCGTGGTCGGACGCGTTCGCGCGTGCGATGGCTGTGCTGGTGGCGGCCTCGCCGTGTGCGCTCGCTCTGGGTACGCCGGCTGCCGTGTTAGCCGGTATCGCTCAGGCGGCACGGAACGGCGTGCTGATCAAAGGTGGCGCTCACCTCGAGGCGCTCGGCGCCATCCGGTCCCTTGCGCTCGATAAAACCGGTACACTCACCGTGGGTGAGCCGTCTGTCACGGATATCGTGCCCATGGAGGGGGTGAGTGAGCGCATGCTGCTTGGTAGTGCCGCCGCGGTCGAACAACGCTCACAGCACCCCTTGGCGCGGGCGGTCGTCGGTGCTGCTGCGCAACGCGACGTGCCTGTGAGCGAGGCTGGCGAACTACAGTCAGTAACCGGCCGCGGCGTGCGGGCGCCGGTGGAAGGCGCCGTCGTTGAGGTTGGTCGCGCGCTGCTCTTCGTAGAGGCCGGGGTGATGGTGCCACTAGAGATCGGTGAGGCGGTGGCGCGCCTCGAACGCGCGGGACGCAGCACCATGATCGTGCGGCGGATCGGCCATACGCCGGAGTTCCTCGGGGTGCTGGGGTTGGCCGATGAGCCGCGCCAAAACGCCAAAGCCACCATACATGCGCTCCGCGCGGCCGGGTTCACCCGAATTGTTATGCTCACGGGTGACAACGCGGGGGTGGCCAACGCGGTAGGTGACGCTGTGGGCGTCGACGATGTTCGGTCGGGATTGCTCCCGGCGGATAAAGTGGAGGCGATCAAGGAACTCGCCGCCGAGGGCCCCGTGGCGATGGTAGGGGACGGCGTCAACGATGCGCCGGCGCTGGCGCATGCGACCGTCGGCATCGCGATGGGTGGGGCCGGAACCGCCGCTGCGTTGGAAACCGCCGATGTGGCGCTTATGGGCGATGATCTCGGTCGGCTTCCGTTTGCCGTCGAGCTCTCGCGGCAAGCACGCCGCATCATTCGTCAGAACTTGTGGGTGTCGCTGGGCGTGATCGTCGTGCTGGTGGTGGCGACGGTGAGCGGTGTCGCCAGCATCGGTCCCGCGGTCATCGCGCATGAGGGGAGCACGCTCGTGGTGATCGCCAACGCGCTGCGACTCCTGAGATTTCAGGATCGGGAGGGAAGGCGCGCCTGAACAGGTGGAGATCGACGAGTCGCGTTTGGACGGGCTTGTACCCCGCACTAGACTCCGGAAATGCACATCCTGCAGTCGCTCGGGCTATTCTTGATCGCGGGCCTGATGGAGATCGGTGGGGGGTATCTCGTCTGGCTTTGGCTCCGCAACGACCGGAGTGTCTGGCTCGGCGCGCTCGGGGGCCTGTTGCTGTTTCTCTACGGCGTCCTGCCGACCATGCAGCCCGCCGGTTTCGATTTCGGTCGAGTGTACGCGGCGTACGGCGGTGTATTCGTCGTGCTCTCCGTTTTGTGGGGATGGGGCGTCGATGACGTCAAACCCGACGCGGCGACCGTAGTTGGCGCGGCGATATGTCTCGTGGGCGTCGGCGTGATCATGTACTGGCCGCGGGGGCAGTAGGGCAGTAACGGGCGCGTTCCGGAAAGCGCCACCCTCACTCATGTGATGGCGGCGTTGGTGTTCCCGTGAGGGGTGCACTCTACCCTCGCTGCGGCGTGCCTTGCTCGTCGCCGTGGTGATCGCGGCTCGGATTCGGCGGCCGCCGCGGCGGCGGCACCGAAGTAGCTATTCCTACAGCACGAGCTCGCCGCACGCCACCCGACGCGAATCGTGTGGCGATGCGGCGATGGCGACATGAAATCCACCAGTGTCGGGGAGGGCGAGACGCGGCGTCACCGTGCCGACCGTCTTGCCGTCCTTGCCGATGCGAATGACGGGGTAGGCGGTGGAGTCGCCGAACACCGTACCGGGCTGCTTGCACGTGCCGTATCGCACCCGCCGCGTGCGCAAGGAGCCCCCCGGGGCGTCGTGGCGCTGCGACAACTCTACGAAGGTTGTGTTGGGCGCCTTGCCGGCGAACATTCGAGATCGCCGCGGATGGCGCCGCATTCGGTGGCCATGGCGGTGCCGGCCCACACCTCGTGAGGAAGGGGGCGGATGGCGGAGAGTGGCACCAAAATGGGCGTTTGAAGCAGAAGCCGGTACGAAGATGGATGGGACATGCTCTGTGAGGTGCACCGCGTCGCTCGAACGCGGGCGATTCGTGCCTCGGTGAACTGGGAAGCGGCGATAAGGCGTGTTCCTTACATCCAAAACTGTCGCGTGAAATCCCTCGACCGTACGGTGGCGATTTGGCTTCCGCGCCAAATCGTTTGGCGAATTTGCCAAACAAATCCGCCGAAACGCCCTATCGGATCGACTCTGGATCAGAAGGTTCCTGGTTCGACCCCAGGAGGGGCAATTGCAAGCGCCGCCGTCACTTACGTGATGGCGGCGTTTGTGTTTTCCGGGGTAGGCTGGTGCGATTCCTGGTTCGCCCCGACGGTCTGTTTGGCATGCCACCAGACTGGAATACTTGACGGCTCATTCGATTGTGTCCACAGTTCATGAACGCTGGACACGGAGCCTGTTCTGCCGCTCAAGCCCGCTGATGTCGCCGTTGCTCTCCAACTGTCGCTCACGCCCGATGCGCCCTACCGGGAATTGGCGGGGGCCGTGGGCATCTCACATGGCGAGGCGCACAACGCGGTGCGGCGCCTGCAGGCCGCGCGGCTCCTTCGCGCGGGCTCGCGGACGGTGAAGCCGGAGGCGCTCCTCGAATTCCTGCTCGGTGGCGTCCCGTATGTGTTTGCGGCCACGCCAGGGGCCGAGGTGCGTGGGGTACCCACTGCGCACGCCGCGCCACCGCTGGCCGTCAGATTCACCGGGGCCGGCGCCTACGTCTGGCCCTCAGCCGAGGGGCTCGTTCGCGGTGAATCGCTTGAGCCTTTGTATGCAGGCGCCGTGCACACCGCGGCGGAAAATCCGGCGCTCTACGAACTCCTCACGCTGGTAGACGCACTACGCGCCGGGCGCGCGCGCGAACGACAGCGCGCCCGTGACTATCTCCGACAGCGGCTCGGCGCGGCGGCATGATTGTCCACCTCGATCATCCCAGTGCGCAACAGGTACGGCGTACTGCCATCGCCGCCGGCCGGCTGATGGACCAGCGGGTTCGTTGTGCGATCTGCGCACGCCGAGCGTGACGCTGCGCTCCTTCGTCGTGCGTCACAGGATCACGCGCGCCCCCGGTCCATCCACGTGGCACAGGTGCTCAGCAGCTCCTCTTTATCGATTGGTTTGGTAGCATAGCCGTCGCACCCCGCATCGAGGCACTTCTGACGGTCCTCCGCCATAGCATGCGCGGTCAGCGCCACGATGCCAATGTCGGAGCCTATCTGTCGTACGGCTCGCGCGAGGGTGTACCCGTCCATCTCCGGCATCTGCATGTCGGTCAGGAGCAAGTCGAAGCGCTGGCCTGCCTGTTCGGCGCGCTGCAGTTCGTCCAGCGCCAGCACCCCATTCTCGACGACGCTTACCTCCGCACCGGCCTTGCGAAGGTGGAACGCGATGAGCCGTTGGTTGTCCTCACCATCCTCAGCCAAGAGGATCCGGCCGTTCAATCGACGTGCACTGACGGTGATGGGTGCAATGTCGGCGCTGCCCTTTGTACCGGCATCGAGCGAATGCACCAGCACGCTGTCCGCCCTTCGCACCATCGGCAGTTCCAACACGAACCGCGAACCCGCACCTGGCGCGGTGTGCTCCAGCGTGACGTTCCAACCCATCAATCCGGCGAGCCGACGACAAATGGTGAGACCAAGTCCGGAGCCGCCGTGTCGACGCGTGACGGAGGCATCGGCCTGCATGAATGGCTGGAACAGCGTGGCGACCGCTTCTGGCGTCAGGCCGGGACCGGTGTCCTGAATGGCGATGCGAAGCACCGAAGAACCGTCTCGCGACATGACGCTCGCGCGGACGTCAATGTATCCGGCGTCGGTAAACTTGACCGCGTTGCCGATCAGGTTCAGCAGAATCTGACGCAAGCGCGTTGGGTCGCTCATGATGCGATCCGGGACGGGTGTCTCCAACGTCGTTCGTAATGCGACGCCCTTGGCCACTGCGGGCGCGCGCATGAGACTGTCTGCGTCGCGAAGCAATCGCTGAACGTCGGTATCGACATGCTCGATCAGAAGCTTGTTCGATTCGATCTTCGTGATGTCGAGGATGTCATTGATCACCGTGAGCAGGTGCTCGCCCGCCCGGCGAATCGTATCGATGGCATTGGTGCTTTCGTGCGATGATCCCTTCGCCAGCGCCTCCTCACGCATGACGTCCGCATAGCCAAGAATCGCCGTAAGCGGGGTCCGGATCTCGTGACTCATGTTCGCCAGAAACTCACTCTTGGCGCGATTGGCCTGCTCGGCCTGCGCCGCCAGACTAGTGGCCCGCGTGGTTGCCTCCTCGAGCACCGCATTCAATTCGCGGAGCTGTCGAGCGCCCTCCTCGGCCTCCTTTCGAGCCGCCATAAGTTCAGCTTCGCGGGCCATATGCGCGGTCACATCCGTCGATGTGCCGTTGAGTCCCACGATCTTGCCATCCGCATTGCGGCGTACGCGGCCTTCGGTGCGCACGAAGCGGACGCGTGGATTGGCATGGGAGGTCTGCAGCACAAGCGAGTACGGCACGCCGTGGGTGGCGGCCGCCGTGATGGCGTCGTGCAGACGAGCAGAGTCGGCTTCGATGTAGTCGGTCAACAGGCCGGCGTAGTCCGGCGGTCCCTCAACAGGGTTGCGGTTGAAGATCTCGAAGAGCTGCTGCGACCACTGAATCTGGTGCGTCACGGCGTCGTACTCCCAGCTACCCATGCCCGCGATGGCCTGCGCTTCCTCGAGAGATACCTTCGTCCGCTTCAACATCTGGTCGGCGTCCTTGGCGTGCGAGATGTCGAGGATGACCCCTGAAACACGATGTGGCGAACCGTCTGCATTGCGCGCGGTCACCTTGCCCTTGCCGATAACCCACGCCCAGGTGCCGTCGGCTCGCTGCAGCCGATGCTCGGCCTCATACGATAGCGTCTTTCCGTCGAGATGGGCGTTCAGCGCAACCCACACAGACGCTTTGTCGTCGGGGTGTACCAGGTCATCCCACTCGCTGACGTGATTCGAGAACGTCGATGGCGAACGCCCGAGGATTTCACAAAATCGCGCGTTGTAATCGTTGCGTCCGCTCCCGACATGCCAGTCCCACGTGCCGACATCGGAGCCATCGATCACGAACTGCAATCGACGTTCCTGCTCATGCCAGCGCGTAATGTCCACGAAACTCGCGATGGCTGCGGAAATCTCGCCGCGCGCGTTACGCGCGATCGCGGCATTGACGGAGATCCACCGCAGTTCGCCGGAGGAATGGCGAACGCCATGCACAAACTCCGTGACCGGCTCGCCGGTGCGCAGCACCACCGAGACCGGTGCTTCGTCGGCGGGAAGTGGCGTGCCATCCCGTCGGATGTTGCCCCATCGGGGATCGTCAACGCGGATGCCGCGAAGTTGATCGGACGGGAGGCCCAGAATGGTCTCGGCGGCGCGATTGCACTCAAGCAGCACACCGTCGCGGTCGACACGAACGAGTCCCTCGGACATGTTCTCGACCAGGAAATCGACGGGTTCGGACTCTGTGGGGCGTACGGGTTCGTTGTGTCGAAGCACGGTAAATCGTACCGAAGCGGATAACGCATCAAAAGGCGTAAACGGCCCGGCGGCGGGCTTCTACCCGAGATATCGGTAGTATTCCTGAGAAGTTGAGCTTCCCGCGTCCGACGTCACCGATGATGGATAGGCGGCGAGATACTTCAGCCACATCGGAGTGTGTCGCAATGCCCTATGCGCCTCGATGTATCAGGGGCAGCTCTCGTGAATGCGCATCAGGACATCGATGATGCTGTTCGTCATCAACATTGGCGTCACTCAGTCAATCAATGAACACACCAATATGTGAATTGCCAAACAAAAAAATGTCAATTCCTCGCGCGATCGCACCGTTAAGCAGAGCTACAATCATTCCGATAACCAAGAAATGAAACGCAGCACGACGTGATGTTGATCACTCACATCATGCACAACTGAACCTCGCGATGTGGTGAGGTGGAACGATCGGTTCGTCCACACTCCAAACCACATACGGCGATGAGAAACCGTACCGCACGAGCGCGTTGCCTCACGTATACGCCGCTGCTCGCCCGCGAAGTCCGCATCCTGTCACTCTTCAGTCTCTTACTGATTTCCTCGTTCGCCGCATTCGGTGCGGCCGGGGCGCAGGGGACGGTGGGCTTTCGAAGCGGATTCACCGAAGGAAATGGTATCCCTCCTCGTGGTCGGGTCGATGTCGACTACGGGAGCTCGGTGTTGGAGGCCAACGGTGTGCGCGGCTTTCTGGCCGGAGAGGTCACGGCACACGTTCCGATGACGCGTCGCATTGGTGTGCGCGTGCACCTGAACTCCTATTCACGAATTACCACACCACAGCGCACGGTTGCCGGCCGCGAGGACATGGGCATCGGCACCGCGTTCAACGTCTCGGAGAACCACGGCTGGCGTCCATCGGCGGCGCTGCTCACGCGTGTCGACGTGCCGAGTGGAAGTCTGCCGGGCCAGGGAACGGCGTGGCGCCCCACGATGAAGGCGGCACTCTCCTGGAGGCTCCCCTCGCGCGTCACGCTGGCCTCGAACTTCGGCGTTGCCATACCCGGAGCGCGTGGCGAGCAGTTCACGCAGCACTTCGGCAGTCTATGGCTCGGGCGTCCCGTTGCAGGGCGCATTGGCTCGTTCGCGGAAATCTTCGCCTTTGACCGTGAAGCCCGCGCCGGTGCGTCTACCCGCTATGTGCGTGGCGGTCTGACGCTGCTGGTGCGCAACACGTTGCACGTCGACCTGCACGCCAGCACGCAGCTCACCGGTGTTGCGCCCCGACGGATGTTCGGGATTGGCGCGAAACACCGCCTGTGAGCTGTTGCCGCACGACTTTGTTGGCCGCCTTCCCCCCTACTTCAGAACTACAAGGACAAATCGTCATGGATGCGATGAACAATTGGAAGCTCCGCAGTAAACTGCTGGTCGCCTTCAGTCTCGTGCTTTCGATTTTCAGTGTGCAGTCGCTCATTACGTATCGTGCGACCACTGCAAGTACGGTGGCCTCTCAGTGGACTGACCATACGTATCAGGTCATCGGCGTCGCGGGCGACGCACTGGCGGGGCTGGTGGATATGGAGACCGGCTACCGTGGCTTTCTTGTCACCGGACGAGACGAGTTTCTCGAGCCCTACAAGGCGGGGCGCTTCCGGGCGACGGCGTCGCTGGAGGAGTTGGCAAAGCTGACAGCAGACAACCCGAAACAGGTCGCGCGGTGGAACGATCTGACGGCGCGTGCGAAGGCATGGCAAGCGGAGATCACCGAGCCCGGTATTGAACTCCGGCGTCGCGTGGCCAGCGGTGGAGCGGAGTCTCAGGATGTCGTCGCGTTCGAGACGAGTGGGAAGGGGAAACAGCATTTCGACGGCATGCGCGGGGTATTCGCCGAAGCCATCGGCGCGGAGCGCTCACTGCTGGCAGTGCGCAGCGCGGTTGGCGAGCGCAACACGAAGCAGCTGCTCACGATCGTTGTCGCTGGAACCGTGACGGTCATCCTGCTCGGCTTCGCCATTGCATTCGCACTGGCTGGCCGGATCAGCCGGCCCGTCAATCAATTGGCCGCCGCAGCCAAGGCGCTGGCGCGTGGTGAACACGATGTCTCGCTGCCGCCGGAATCGAAGGACGAAGTTGGCGACCTCGCGCGTTCGTTCCGTGCGATGGTGGCGGCGCAACAGGAGATGGCGAAGAGCGCTGCGGCGATCGCAGCCGGTGACGTCTCCGCGGCGATAACACCGCGCAGCGAAAAGGATGTGTTGGGCCATGCCTTCGTCGCCCTCCGTTCGACATTGGAGTCACTCGTTCGTGAGATGGCGGGACTGGTGGCTGCTGCAAAGGCTGGACAACTCGCGACACGGGGCAACGCGAGCACATTCTCCGGAGCCTATCGCGATCTGGTCCAAGGCATGAATGAAACGCTGGATGCCGTCGTCGAGCCCATCACCGAAACGCTCGCGGTGCTGGAGCATGCGGCCGCGCGCGACCTGACGCATCGCGTGGACAGCGCCTTCGCTGGAGATCATGCGCGACTCGCCGATGCGGCCAATCTCGCCATCGGCAATCTGTCCACGGCACTGCACGAAGTTGAGGTGGCGGCCGAGCAGATCGCCGGGGCCTCCTCGCAGGTGGAAACGGGGAGCCAGTCGCTCGCCGAGGTCGTGTCGGCGCAGGCGGCGTCGGTGGAGGAAATCTCATCCGCCGTGCAGGAACAGTCTACGGTGACGACGCGCACCGCCGGTCTGGCGCAGGAAGCAAGTGAACTGACCGGGCAGGCGCGCAATCGTATCGGGCTCGGAGCGGCATCCATGAGCGAGCTCGACGAGGCGATGACGCGCATGACCGACTCGGCGAGGAAGACCGCGCAAATCGTGAAGCGTATCGATGAAATCGCCTTCCAGACGAACCTGCTGGCGCTGAACGCCGCCGTCGAAGCTGCGCGCGCTGGCGACGCCGGGCGTGGATTCGCGGTCGTCGCAGATGAAGTGCGGCAGCTGGCGATCAGGGCCGCCGAGGCGGCAAAGGAGACCGCGACGCTCATCGATCAGACGGTGGAGTCCACCACGTCGAGTGCGGCGATCAGTCACCGCGTGGGGGAGCATCTGTCGGCAGTGCAGCACGAAGTCGACCGCGTGGCCACCGTCGCGGCCGCCATCGCGGCAGATTGTACGTTCCAGCGTGATCAGACCGCGGAGATCCGCAATTCGCTGGAGCAGGTGGGGCAGCGCACGCAGGCGTCCGCGGCCAGTGCGGAGGAAAGCGCTGCCGCGTCGGAAGAGCTCAATGCGCAGGCGTCGACGATGAAGGAGCTCGTGCAGTCGTTCGTCGTACGGAACCACTCGGAACAGCCGCGCACCCTTGCCCGGAGAAATCCGTTCCAGGAGGTGCCGCGGGACATCCGCGAAAAGCGCGCCCCGGATCCGCTCGTAAAGAAGTGGGCGACGATCGGCGCACCGGTGAAAACGGCCGGACGTCGCTCCACCGTTTCTGTGAGCGATCGCGAGGAAGACGCGGGGCTCAGCATTTTCTAGGTGCAAGGTCGGTGGTGTAGCGCGCGGCGCTGTCGCTACACCACCGTACCGAACACGCGTCCTACCAACGCCGTCATCAGCAGCGCGAGGGCACTCCAGAAGGTGACGCGGGCGGCGCCGCGCATGCGTCCCGCACCACCGGCGCTCGCGGCGAGCGCGCCCAACGCCGCGAGGCATACGAGGGAACTCGCCGCCACCGCCATGATGATCGCCGCGCGTGGTGTCACCGCCGCGACAACCAAAGGAAGCGCGGCACCAACCGCAAAGGTCGCTGCCGAGGCGAGGGCGGCCTGCACGGGGCGCGCGGAGAGCACTTCGCTGATCCCCAGTTCGTCGCGCGCGTGCGCGCCGAGGGCATCGTGCGCGGTGAGCTGCTCGGCGACGCGCTGTGCGAGTTCGGGGTCGAGTCCTCGTGCTTCGTAGATGCCGGCAAGCTCACGGAGTTCGCCCTCGGGGTCGCTTGCCAATTCGCTTTGCTCACGGGCGAGGTCGGCTCGTTCGGTGTCGGCCTGCGAGCTGACGGAGATGTATTCCCCCGCCGCCATCGACATGGCGCCCGCGACCAGTCCGGCCAACCCCGCGACCAGAATGGCGGGACGGTCTGTTCCCGCGGCGGCGACACCCACCACCAAGGCCGCCGTCGAAACGATCCCGTCGTTGGCGCCCAGGACAGCGGCGCGCAGCCACCCGATGCGTTCGGTAAAGTGGCGTTCGGGGTGAGACGGTCGTGGCATTGCTCGTTCCTCACAGAGGACTTTTCGCAGCAGGACGCTTCTGCACGATAGCGCATTCGCGTGCCTGATGCGTCAGAACTTCCGGGTGTATCCGACGCGCACTACCTGCGTTTCGAGATAGTCGGTGCTGACGTACCGGAAATCGGTCCCGTTGAGCGTGCGTCGCAACTGGTTGGTGTTGAGCAGATCGGTCGCGTTGACGACGACTTCGCCGCGTCCCTGCTGCACGCCTTTTCGGAGGCCGACATCCAATGCGTATCGCGCTCCGATCCGCCCCTGTGGGAAGAGATCCGGCGCCAGGTAGATGCTCGACACGCGCGCATCTACGCGCCCGGGCAGAAGCACGTTCGCGTTGACCTTGAAGTTACCCGAGATGAGCGACTCCTTGTCGGCCGTGTAGGTGACCGGTAGCGGGTAGCGGTTCAACACCGAGAACGCGCCGATGGTGGTGCGATAGATGTTCGCGTTCGTGCTGAGAGTGAGGCTGCGCGAGACGGTCTGCTGCCACACCAGTTCGGAGCCCGTAATCCAGCTGCGCCCGGCATTCTGAAACACGTTATACAGAATAGGACTTCCCGGCGCCTGCGTGGCAATGCGCGTAATCGTCGCATCGACGATACGGCGATAGCCGGTGGCGTAGAGGCTGCCGCGTGACCAGGTCGTCCGGTAGCCCAGGTCGACCGAGGTGGTGAACTGCGGTCGTAGCGCGGGATTCCCCACCTTGATGAGCTCAGGCTCGTCGTACTTGGGGAAGATGCGGATGTCGACTTCGTTGGGCCGGTCCACGCGCCGGTTGAAGAAGAGCGAAAGCTTTTGATTGGCCGCCGGTTTCCACGCGAGTCGCATCGTGGGGAACGGCTGGAAGTAGCGATAGCCGTCGCTGCGGTAGGTGTTGTGATTGGGATTCACATCGTAATCGAGCAACACCTGTTCGACGCGCAGTCCACTTTCCAGCTCGATCGTTGGGCCTTCGAATACGTAGGTGGCGTACGCCGCCGGAATCTTCTCCCGATACGTGGCCGCTCCACCGGCACCACTGTCGATGGGTGACTGTTGCCCGGGGAAGAACTGCATGTTGACGGGAATCGAGCGATAGCGTCCTTTGAAGCCCAGCTCGAGGCGTCCCTGCGCTAGCGGGCGGACGTAATCGACGTTCAGGTCGCCAATGTGTTCGTCGGAAAGCAGCTTGAAGGCGTCCTTGCCGGTGAAGGACGGCAATGTATTCGTGAAGAAGTACCGCTCGTCTTCGCGATGAAACGAGTAGTTGCCGGTAACGGTGAACGTGTGCCCTGGCTGCAAGAAGCGGTGCGTGTATACGGTCGAGGCGAAGGCGGTGTACTTGACTTCGTCTTCGAGAAACTGCCACAAGCGGTAGCGAGTGTTTTGTGCTCCGGCGAAATACGGATTATCACCATCGTCGAGGATCTTCTCGCGATTGAGCAGCCCGGAAAAACTGAGCGTATTTCGTGCATCGAACGTGTGATCAACGCCGCCGTTGAGCGTGGCGTAGTCGGTGCGCCGGTTGCGCAGCAGCTGCTGCGTGATGGTCGTACCATCTGTATAGGTCCGCGTGGCGAATTCGTTCTTGTTCATCGTGGGCGAGTACAACCAGTCTGCACGCACGAAACTGTTCGTGCCGCCTCGGCGATAGTTCAACGCCACTGACGGGTTGAGCTTGGGCGTAAAGAGCCGCTGGGCGCGCACATCGGGCAGGTTGTCACGACGGGACCAGAGCGAACCGGCGCCGCCGGTGAACCCCACCGACCCGTTGAACCCGTCTTGCGTCTCCTGCTTGAGCACCAGATTGATGATCCCGGCGCTGGCATTGGCGTCGAACTTCGCGCCGGGGTTGGTGATGATCTCGATACGCGCGATCGCTGATGCCGGCAAATTCTCAAGGCCCGTCTGCGAGGCCACACCCGTGAGGGCCGACTGCTTGCCGTCGATGAGTACGGCCACCTTGTCGCTACCACGGAGCTGCAGTTTGCCGTCTTGCGTGACGGTCACCCCGGGCAATGAGGCCATTGCCTGCACGACGGAGCCGCCACTCTGGGCAATGTTGTCAGCCAAGGTGTAGCTCTTCCGGTCCATGGCGTTGGCGACTTCTTCGCGGCTGGCCGTCACGGTCACCTTGTCGAGCGCCGGGGCCACCGGGTCCATCTTGAGCACCCCCAGATCGAGAAAGCGACTGAGCTCGCCCACGAAGACCGCACGACGCAGTGGCGCATAGCCAATACGGCGCACGTCGAGCTGGTACTCGCCCTTGGCGAGATTGGTGAAGATGAAAGCGCCGGCCGAATCGGTAAGCCGGCCGGCGGCAAAGCTGGTGTCCCTGAGCCGGCGTAGCTCGACGGTGAGATACGGAATGGGTGCGCCGGAGGGCGCGTCGGTTACCCGTCCAGAGAGCGTGACGGTCCCGGAGCCCTGCGCACGAGCGCTCGCGGGTGTCGCGCCGGCAAGCGCGATCGCCAGCAGCAGCACCAGCGCCAGTATGGGCGCACAACGGCGTCTCATGTGAATCTCCAGGGAATCTCCGGCCCACGTATGGTCGGCTGGAATATGCACCCGGAAGATGACGACACCATGACAGGCGCGACGCAAGCAGCGCGAGCACCAGGGTGCCGGACGGGCTCGTTGGCGCTGGCGGTGCCCTTTGTCCCCCCGCCTGATTATTGATTGAACCACGCGGCTGCCGCGATGTCCCGGCGTGCGGCCCCACCCCTTCTGCTTCGGTTCAATGCCTCCGCGCACCAAATCTGCCCCGATCCCCACGCCGCGACGCGAACGCGTCATGCCGCGTGAGGTCACTGACGAAATGCGGGATTCGTTCATCAACTATTCGATGAGCGTGATCACGTCGCGTGCGTTGCCCGACGTACGCGATGGGCTCAAGCCCGTCAATCGTCGCATTCTGTACGCGATGAACGAACTCGGCCTCGCGCCGGGGCGTCCGTTCAAGAAGGCCGCCACCGTCGTCGGCGACGTGCTCGGCAAGTACCACCCGCATGGCGACAGCAGCGTGTACGATGCGCTCGTGCGTATGGTGCAGGATTTTTCGCTGCGCTATCCGCTCATCGAGGGACAGGGCAACTTCGGCAGCATCGATGGCGACCCCGCGGCAGCGTATCGGTACACCGAAGCGCGCATGGCCGCTCCCGGCGTCGCACTGCTCGAGGGGATCGATCAGAACACCGTCGCGTTCGTCCCCAATTACGACGATCGTCTCGAAGAACCGTCGGTACTGCCAGCGGCCATTCCCAACCTGCTCGTCAACGGGGTGAGTGGCATCGCCGTGGGTATGGCGACGAACATGCCGCCGCACAACCTGCGGGAGATCGGCAAGGCGATCATTCGGGTCATTGAAGAGCCGACGGTGGATCTCGCCGAGTTGCGCAAGATCGTGAAGGGGCCCGACTTTCCCACGGCGGGACTGATCGTGGGGAAGGATGCAATCAAGCAGTACATGGAAACGGGTCGCGGGCGTCTGATCAATCGCGCGCGTGTGGTGCTCGAGGCCAAGCCCGGTTCGTCGCGCACGCAGCTGGTGGTCACCGAGTTGCCCTATCAGGCCAACAAGGCGCGCATCATCGAGCAGATCGCGGACCTCGTGAAGGAAGAGAAGCTGGTGGGCATCAGCGCGCTGCGCGACGAATCCGATCGTGAAGGGCTGCGCATGGTCATCGAGCTCAAGCGCGACGCAGAGCCCAAGAAGCTGCTCGCGCGTCTCTTCAAGCTCACGGGTCTCGAGGTCACGTTCGGCGTCATCAACCTGACGCTGGTGCCAGAGCACGGGCGACTGGTGCCGCGCGAACTCGGATTGCGCGCGCTCATCGATCACTTCATTGCACACCGGCACGATGTGCTGGTCAAGCGCACGGAGTTCGAGAAGGGTAAGGCCGAAGCGCGACTGCACATCGTCGAGGGGTTGCTCATCGCGGTCAACGATATCGATCGCGTGGTGCAGCTCATCAAGACCGCCAAGGACGGTGAACAGGCGCACGCCCGCCTGCGCAAGGAGTACACCCTCTCCGAGCTGCAGGCCGACGCCATTCTCGCTTTGCGATTGGCGCGTCTGACCGGCCTCGAGGTCACCGCGCTCAAGAACGAAGCCCGCGAACTCAAGGCGCGTATCAAGGAACTCGTCGCACTACTCGCGTCGCAGCCCATGCGCATGGCGGCGCTCGCCGAAGAAGTCACGCAGATCGTCGATCGGTTCGGCGATGCGCGTCGTACGGAAATCGTAACCGCGGAGGCCGCGGCTGAAGTCGCGGAAACCGTCGCCGACGCCGAAGTGGTGGGTGTCGTCACGTACGGTGCACGAGTGCTGCAGGCGCCGTTGCCTTCAGGACGTGCGCGCCGCGCCGAAGCCGCCGAGCGCGCCGTGCCGCTCGACGAGTTGCCGATGGTGAAGGGGCGACTGCGTCAGACGGAATCGATGTTCGTGTTGTCGCAGGACGGGCAGGCGTACACCATCTTCGGCAGTGAACTCCCGCCGGCGGCACGCAGTGGTCGCGGTACGCTGCTCAAGGAGTTGGTGGAATGGCCACGACAGGGGACGCCCGTGCTCGGCTCCATCGTGCGCGACTTCGCGCATCCGCTGTTCGTCACCATGGTTACCGCAACCGGTCAGGTAAAGCGTACCGCCATCAAGGAATTCAAGAACGCGCGCTTGGCCGGCATCAAAGCCATCCGGCTCGACAAGGGGGACCGCCTCATCGGCGCCGCCCTCACGACGGGGCAGGACGAGCTGTGTCTGGCGACGGCGTTGGGGCAGATCATCCGCTTCCACGAGTCGGAGGTCCGCGACATGGGGCGCGATGCGGGCGGCGTGCGCGGCATGACGCTCAAGGACAACGACCGCGTCGTGGCGCTGGCGGTGGTGGGTCCGCAAGACGAAGTCTGCGTCGGCACCAGCGGCGGCTATCTCAAGCGGGTCGCCGTTGAATCGATGCCGCTGCAGGGGCGCGGCGGGCAGGGCGTGCAGCTGGTGGCGCCCGCCGAGCGCACCGGCGCCGTCGTGGGCCTGGTGGCGGTCGCGCCAGAACTGTCGGCGTCGTTCATCACGGGGGCCGGTACGACGGTGGCCGTCGACCTCGACGAGTTGCCGGTGGTGGGGCGGAACATCAAGTCCACGCGCCCTGCGGATTGGCCGGGAAGTCTGACGTCGGTCGCGTTCGTCGCCAACCCCGACGAGTAACCACTGCCGTGCACAGGCAAACGGTCAGGGCGTGTAATTCGCGCCCTGACCGTTTGCGTTTTGCGTCGCGTTGCGTCGCGCTTTACGCGGACTTGGCGCCCAGCGCGCGGACGAGCAACGACTCCCAAATGGCGTCGAGCGCTTCCAGGCCGACCGTGTCCACGCTCGCGCCGCTGAGACGGTTGGTGAGCCGCCGACGGTTGCGATGGTAGTACTGCTCGTACCTCGCCTTTGCTTGCGCTTCGGGAAGGTTCCGGGCGTACCACTGCGTCACCACGGTCAGGGTTGCCTCGTGCCAGGCGGAGGCCGGCAGTGAGCCGTCTTCGTACTGCAGGACCAACTCCCACTGCCACGAGCGATGCTCGGCAGTCGCGGTTTGCATGTCGGACATCGGAATGCTGCCTCAATGGAAAGATCGGGTGCGCCGGAATACGGAAGGTACGTCGGGGACCACCTCGCCGCCGCGCTCACGGGATCGCCACCCCCGATCAAACACGTCCCGCTGCGACTCAAGTACGGCCAAGATCCCATACGCCCCCCTCTTCAACGGCGGGCGAGAATATCCGAGACTTGATGTCATGCTCGGTCCAATGCCCGTCGCTGTATTCCGCGTTTGGGAAGTCGATTCGCCAGTATCGCTCGTGTCGCCCGCTGTGGCGGCGCTCGTCGCTGGCGCGGTGCTTGGCGCATTCCTCCTGCTTCGCCGGACGAGGACGCGCCCCGGCGGGAGCGCGCAGCCCTTACGCGTCGGGACGAAGGTCGAAGAGGGACGGGGCGCGACCGCCGACGCACCGCCCCAGCCTCTGGGGACATCCGCGGCGCAGGTCGGTGCCGTCCTGTCCCGCTTGGACGAGTCGCTTTCGCCACTGCTGGGCGAGGCCGTTTCGCTCGACGTGCTCAACGCCTCGGCGGGGCGGCCTTTGCTGGCACCGGATCGATTGGAACAGGTGCTGGTACAGCTGGCGCTCACCGTCCGAGATGGCATGGACGGTGGGATCGTGACGATGCGGGCGTACGATGGCCTCGGCGACGTGACACGCAGCGACGGCCGGCGGACGTGGACGATCATCGAGGTGGGGAAGGTGGACGCCCCCTCGTATCTGCCACCGGTGTCCCGCGTCTCCGCGGCCAATGAGCAGGGATTGCAGCAGGTCCGCCAGATGGTGGATGAGGTCGGTGGCCGACTCGCCCTGGAACAGCGCGCGCCTGGGAATCCGTACTTCGTGCTGCAGCTGCCAAGTATCGCCGCGTAGGCGCTGGGGGCTCGCGCCGCGCAGAGGTGCACGCAGCGAGCACGGGTGACAGATTGGGGCGATGGTGAGGTCATCGATTCCCCTCTGACACGCTACAATGCCGCCGTTCGTACCATTCACCCGACGTGAGTTCCTGACGTTACTCGGTAGCGGGACTGTCGGCGCGCTTACGGCGCCACTCGCGCTTTCCGCGATGCCCGCCCTGTCCAGATACGCACGCCCACGTCCGACGCGTGCGCAGTTGCGCTGGCAGCGTGACGAACTCGCGCTGTTCGTGCACTTCGGCATGAACACCTTCACCGATCGCGAATGGGGTGACGGGACGGAGTCGCCGGCGCTCTTCAATCCGCTGCGGCTCGATGCGCGGCAATGGGCACGTACGGCGCGGGACGCCGGCGCGAAGGCCATGATTCTCACCGCAAAACATCACGACGGTTTCTGTCTGTGGCCCACCATGACCACGACGCATTCGGTGGCGTCGAGTCCGTGGCGCAACGGCAAGGGTGACGTCGTGCGTGAGTTTGCCGATGCCTGTCGGGCCGAGGGACTGCGCGTGGGACTCTATTGTTCGCCGTGGGACCGGAATCATCCGGCGTACGGTGACTCGCCGCGCTACAACGACGTGTACATCGCGCAGCTCACCGAGCTGTTCACGCAATATGGTGAGCTCAACGAAGTCTGGTTCGACGGCGCCAACGGCGAAGGGCCAAATGGGAAGCGGCAAGTATACGATTGGCCGCGCACGTGGGCGCTCGTGCGCAAGCTGCAGCCGAATGCCGTGATCTTCTCCGACGCGGGGCCCGATGTGCGCTGGATTGGGAACGAGCGCGGAGTGGCTGGTGAACGCTGCTGGAGCACGATTCGCTCGTCGGCGGTGCCGTACATTGGCGCCAGTGGTGATGATGTCATCACGGCGCTGCAGGAAGGTCACGCCGATGGCGACGTATGGCGTCCCGGAGAAACCGATGTGTCCATTCGTCCTGGCTGGTTCCATCATGCCGCGGAAGACGAAAAGGTCCGCTCGGTGGAGAATCTCCTGCAGCTGTACTTCACGAGTGTAGGGCGCAACTCGAAACTGCTGTTGAACGTCCCGCCGACGCGCGACGGACTCTTTCACGATACCGATGTCGAACGGTTGCGCGGGCTGCGCGCTGCGCTCACCGGCATGCGTGCGCAGCGGCTCGCAGATGCTACGGCAGTGGGCAAGGCGGTCGATGCGCGTCGCTCCGTTCATCGCATACCGGTGCGTCCGGGGAGCGCCGTCACCGTGCTCGAGCTCGCTGAGCGTATTGAGATTGGCCAGCAGGTGACTTCGTGGGAGGTGCGCGCCGAGCGCAGCGATGGTCCCGTGCTGGCGTCGGGGTCGACGATCGGCTATATGCAGCTGCGGCGAATTCCTCCCACGACCGTCTCGCAGCTGTACGTCGAAACGGTCGGGCTCGATGGTCCCCCCGTGGTGACCGTGCGCGCCTACGCCGGGTAGCGTCGCCGCATCACTCGATGAGAACTCTGAAGTTTGTTTCACTCGACAGGCGCTGTGAATCCTGGAGATTCCTGTTGTCGTATGGCGGCAACGCTCGACTCACCACCCTCGAGGAAGACATGATCATTTCTGTTCGTCGTATTGTGCCGTCCCGCGCGTCGATGCTTCCCGCGTTGGTGGCCGGCAGTCTTGTCCTTGGCGCGAGCAGCGCCGACGCACAGGCGGCGGCAAAGGCCTCGCCGCGTGTCGTGGCCTCATCGCGCGCGATCGTCGCCGCGAACGTCGTGAACATCGTCACGACCGACTACGCGTTCGATATGCCGGCGAGCATTCCCGCCGGTCTCACCACCATGCGCCCGTCCAACAAGGGCAAGGAGCTTCACCATGTCTATCTGGTGAAGGTGGACGCCGGGCGTAGCTCCAAAGATGTGCTCGCGTGGATGAAGGCGGGCGGTCCGCCGCCGAAGTGGATGCGCCCGGTAGGCGGCCCGAACGCGTCGGCTGGCGTCACCGAGTTCACGAGCACCTTGGCGGCCGGCAGTTACGTTGCGCTCTGTGTCATCCCCTCCCCGGACGGCGTGCCCCACGTCATGAAGGGGATGCTCAAGGACGTGCAGGTGACGCCGTCGACTACGGCGCCGGCCGCGCCGCCCAAGGCCGACGTGACGCTCACGCTCAAGGACTACGACTTTGTCTTCTCGAAGCCGCTGTCGCCGGGCAAGCATGTCATTGCCGTGACGAACGCCGGACCGCAGCCGCACGAGTTTTTCTTCGCCAAGCTGGCGCCGGGTAAGACGCCGGCAGAAATGGCGGCGTTCGCAGAGAAGCCGGTCGGTGCGCCGCCGGGCATGCCGATGGGTGGCATTACCGACATTCTCCCGGGCGACACCGTTTACCTGACCGTGACGGTCCCCGCCGGCGAGTACGCGTTCATCTGTTTCGACCCTGATGCCAAGGACGGGAAGCCACATTTGGTGCATGGCATGATCAAGCAGATCTCCGTCAAGTAGTTCAGGGTTACCGCGACAGGAAGAGCCAGACGGCGCTGCCGATTCCGATAAGGGAGACAGCGCCGCGAACCCACGCCTGCGGCACCTTCTGCGCCAGCCCGGACATCGCGTACCCGCCAGCGCTCGAGCCAATGGCCATGACGAGCGCAATGGGCCAGTTGACGAGCCCCTTGAGCGCAAAGGTGATGGCGGCGATGCCGTTGAAACAGATGCCGTTGAAGTTCTTCAGGCCGTTCATGCGGTGAATGTTCGTCATCCCCATGAGGCCGAACGTTGCGAGCATGACGATGCCCGCCCCGGCGCCGAAGTAGCCGCCATAGATCGCGACGAAGTACTGCGCGATGATCATGCCGCGCGTGGGTTCAATGGGCGCTGGTCCGTGCGGTACTTCGGTCACGTAGTGCCGGAGCCATTTCATGAACCGCGCCTGAAACGCGAAGAGCAGCGTCGCACCGAAGACGAGCCACGGCACGATAGCGCGGAACTGGTCGTCACTCGTGGCCATGAGCAGGCCGGCGCCGGTGAGGCCGCCGAGGAGACTCGGAACGGCGAGCTTGATGGCCCAGCGCTCCGATCCTTCCAACTCGCGTCGATACCCCAGCATGCTCGCGAGCGAACCGGGCCACAGCGCGACGGTGCTCGTGGCGTTCGCCGACACGGGCGTAACACCGAGCCCGAGGAGGGCAGGGAAGGTGAGCAGCGTGCCGCCGCCAGCGATGGAATTGACGGCGCCGCCGATCGCCGAGACAGCGGCGATGGCGGCCAATTGTGAGACGGAAGGCTGCGTGAGAAGCATTCGCGAAGGATCGCCCAAATCGCGTTCCAGCGTCACCCCTTTGAAGTGATCAGCCGGTGCGGGCCGCCAGCGCGAGGCATAGCCATCCGGCGATGAAGCATACGCCGCCGATTGGCGTGATAGCGCCCAAGGCACGGACGCCGGTTAGCGCCATGGCGTAGAGCGACCCGCTGAAGAACAGCGTGCCGGCGAGAAACAGCCATCCACTCGCAGTGCTCCACGTGCCAGGCCAGCGGCCGGCAATCCACGCCGCGGCGATCAGCGCCAGCGCGTGGTACATCTGGTAGCGCGCGCCCGTTTCGAACACCTCGAGCATGCGCGGTTCGAGCCGCGCCCGCAACGCGTGCGCCCCGAACGCGCCGGCACCGACACCGATGGCCCCTGACAGGGCGCCCAGCGTGAGAAAGAGTCGTTCCATACCTGCAATCTATACCAGCGGTCTACGCCGGCGGAGCTGACCCGACGATGTCGCTACCGCGTCGGCCGACCGTCAGGCGGCCGGCAGAATGATGCGCACATTCAGGCCGTGCGGTACGACGTTCTGGAGCCGGATGGTGCCGCCAATTGTGGCGACGATGCCGTAGGCCGTGGAGAGTCCCAGTCCGTTGCCCGCCCCCACCGACCCCAGTGGTTTGGTGGTAAAGAATGGGTCGAACGCCCGATCGCGCACGTCGTCGGTCATTCCCGGGCCGTCGTCCGTGATGTCGATGGCCACGTACCGACCAGGGGGCAGCGCAGCGGCATACCCCTCCTGCCGCGAGCTCTCCACGTAGTCGCGAATGGCCACGACGCGGATCTCTCCACGTTCCGGCTGCATCATGCTGCGGAGGGCATCCCGTGCGTTCAGGATGAGACTCACGAGGACCTGCTCCAGCAGCGCCGGGTCACCCAAAACGATGGGGACCGGCGCTTCCACCGCGGTCGCGATGACGATGGGCGCTCCGAGCGTGCGTTCGAGAAGCGCCGCCGCCGACGCAATGACGCCGTCCACGGGAAACGGTTGCGCCGACGGGACCCGTTGACGGCCGAAGTCGAGCAGGCGTTGTACCAGCGCGCTCGCGCGCGTGGTGGCACGGGTGATGTCGGCACACACGTTCGAAACTTCATCGACTGCGGGAACGATACTTTGCAGATACTCGACGTTCCCCACCACAATGGTCAGGAGATTGTTGAAGTCGTGCGCGATGCCACCGGCCAGACGGCCGATCGCTTCGAGTTTCTCCGACTGATGCAACGCCGCGATGAGCCGCTGCTGCTGCAGCAGCGCATACAGTTTTTCAGTGGCCGGAGCGGCCCGCCGGGCGACTGCTTCGGTCAGTGCCTGCTGCGCCTCACTGAACGGCCGTGATTCGTGCCACAGCAGAAGCTCCACTTCGAGATCACCCGACGTTTGCAGCGGCACGAGCACACAGTGCTCTCCAGGCATCATGAGCTGCGCGTCGAACGGAAGCGTTTTCCCCGCCTGCAAGACATGCCAATGGCGCTGTCCATGGGGGCGCATACGCCAGACCACGGTGGTGGCTGCCACATATTCGCGCAGTTCGAAACAGATGCCGGACCCGAGTTCGTCGAGCGTCGAGGCGGTGCGAATGACCTCGGCGGCCAATGTGCTCTTGGTCACGTCGCGTTGCACCGACACCCAATGCGTGTACCATCCCTGCTCGTTGGCGATGGGCACGACTTCGAACTCGACGTCGAACGGCGTCCCATCCTTGCGATAGTTCGTGAGCGTCACACGCTCCGACTTCCACGCGCGCAGCGAGTCGCGTAACCGCGCGAGCACTTCCTGGTCAGTGCGCGCTCCCTGCAATATGCGGGGCGTCTTGCCGATGACCTCCTCGGCGGTAAAGCCAGTCGTGCGTTCGAACACCTCATTCACGTACTGGATGCGCGGACCTGGGAACGAGGTGGGCTCGGCTTCGGTGATGAGCACGACATCGTTCAGGCGGGAGAGCGCCTGCTGGAGCAGCGGCAGGACAAACGTTGTGGGTACACGATGGGGCTAAGGGCGGGCTGTCGCGAACACATAACTTGTCATCCGGTCACGTATTCCGGTACTGGAATGCGTGAGACTTCATGTGTGTGTCGCGCATAACAGAAAGGCCCCGGCGCGTGCCGGGGCCTTTGTGAATCGACGCGCCCGACTACTTGGGGCCGATCTGGTATTCCTTCGGAGGCGTTGCACCGAGCAGGTGCTGCACGAAATAGTCCCAGCGACGCCGCATCATGTAGTTCGACGCGCTGCCGTAGCCGTGCGCAGCGTTCGGAATCATGAGGAGATCGAAATCTTTGCCTGCCTTGATGAGTGCGTCGACCACCAAGTAGGTGTTGTCGGGCGGCACGTTGTCGTCCAGGGTGCCGTGGGCCAACAGCAGCTTGCCCTTGAGGTTCTTGGCAAAGTTCTGATTGGCCTCGGCGTCGTAGTTGTCGCCGGTGCCGCTCTTCACGAGGAGGCCGTGATAGCGCTCACCCCAATCGTCTTCGTAGTTGCGGTTCTCGTGATTGCCCGATTCCGAGATGCCCACCTTGAAGAAATCGGGATACCGGAACATCGCACCCGCGGTGGCGAATCCACCGCCTGAGTGCCCCCAGATGCCGGCGCGATCGATGTCGATGAACGCATAGCGCGCCGCGAGCTGCTTCATGCCGATGATCTGGTCGGGGAGCGTGTTGTCGCCCATGCGCGCATAGTACGCGTCATGGAAGGACTTGGAGCGCGTCGGATTGCCGGTGCCATCAATGGCCACCACAATGAACCCCAGCTCGGCCAGCGCCTGGTTATCGCGCGTGGACGGCGTGAACTGCCGGCTGCCCACGGAGCCACCCTGCGGGCCGGGGTAGATGTAGTTGATGATGGGGTACTTCTTGGTGGAGTCGAGTTGTGTGGGTGTCCACATGAGGCCGTGCAGGTCCCACTTACCATCGCGGTCCTTGACCGTGATGCGCGTGGGGGGCTTCCAGCCGGTGGCGACGAGCTTGGAGATGTCACCCTGTTCGAGCGTGGCGATGAGTGCGCCCGACTTTGTATCGCGCAGCACTGCCGTCTGCGGCAGGTCCGGCCGCGACCAGCTGTCTACGAATCGCGCACCATCGGGGGAGAGGGACACGTTGTGGTCACCGTCTTCCGGCGTGAGCAGCGTAAGCCCCTTGCCGTTGAATCCGATACGGTAGAGGTGACGGAAGTACGGGTCGCGCCCCTTTTCCTTACCGGCGGCAGTGAACCACACCGTGCGGCCCTTCTCGTCGAGGCGCTCGATGGAGAGCACCGTGCCTTCGCCGGTCGTGACCTGATTCTTGAGCGCGCCGGTGGTGAGATCGTAGAGGTACAGCTGGCCCCAGTCGTCGCGCTCCGAAAACCAGAGTACTTCGTTCGAGGCGGTCAGCAGGCGCCAGTTCTGATCGCCGTCGCCGCTTTCGAACTGCGTCTTCACTTCTTCGCGCAGCACATCGCGCACGTCGCCAGTGGTAGCATCAGCCACCCGCAGCGTTGCCACCTTGTGGTCGCGCGAGTTGGAGAGAAACGCCACCTTGCTGCCGTCGGGGAACCACTCGACATCGGCCAGCTTGCCGCCGCAGGCGATGTGGTCGCACACCGAGCTGCGATGCTGGTCGGCCGGCATCTTGAAGCGCACTACGCGCGGCGCGGTGCTCGACAGATCCACCACCACGCGCTCGATCATGGAGACGACGCTGTCGCCGGGAAGCGGATATTTCCAGGCGAGCAGTTCAGGGTGGCCCACCTTGGTGCGCACCAGATACATGTCGCCGACCTTTCGCTGGTCTTGCTGGAAGGTCGCAATCTTTTTGGAGTCGGGAGACCAGAGCAGAATGGCGCGATCGCTGTGCACCCAGCCGGCGTTGTCGGTGGCGTAGCCGTAGTCCTTCACGCCGTCGGTGGTGAGCTGGGTTTCCTGATTGCTCGCGACATCGCGAACCCAGAGGTTCCAGTCGCGAATGAACGCGGCCTTCGTACCGTCGGGCGACATCGACTCCGGCGACCGCGTGCGGTTGCGCGCGGCCGGGCGCGCGGCTTCCGTCGCGGGGCACGACGCACCGGTGGCGGCGCAGTTGGTTTTGACGCCCTTGGCGTTCACCACGAACGTCGGCTGCGACCCGTCAGGCTGGCGCACGCGGTAGGTGAAGCGTCCATCGGGGAGCCACGACGGCGCGACGCCGGTGTTCGACACGAGCGGCTGCGTGTTGAAGCCGAGGAATTTCTCGGCGCGGGCGTAGTCGGCGGCGGTGAGGGCGCGCGGCTGGGCGGAGAGCGCGGCAAGCGGCGTGAGCGCCGCGATAGCGGTCAGGAATGCGGAACGTCGCATTGGCAGGGAAGGGTAGAGGAAGACGACCACTCAACTTGTGTCGGAGAGGCCGGCAGACACCAGTGCTCGCTGGTCTTGGTCGGGGTTGGCGGTGGTTGTCGGGGCACAGCCACTACAGTCGGGGCACCGCTACCACAGTCGGGGTACTGCCACGACAGTCGGGGTCTACCTGCGGTCGGGGTCTCTGTCGGGTCATGCGCGGCGCTGCGCTCGCGCGTCGGGGTCGGGGATAAAGTGTCGGGGCTGCCTCGACCCTGCCCCCGACATTTGAGCCCCGACCCCGACGCGCCAGCGCAGCGCCGCGCCCGACCCGGCCAGGACCCCGACTGTTTATCGACCCCGACCGTCGTGGCAGTACCCCGACTGTGGTAGCGGTACCCCGACTGTAGTGGCTGTACCCCGACCCCACCGACAACCCCGACCAAGACCAGCTAGGCCCGCACGATCGCAGCTGCCGTCTTGAGTCCGACCGCCACGAACGTGAGCGTCCCGTTGCAGCAGCTCGCCGTCGGCTGCGTCGGTGCTCCCGCCACCCAGAGATTCTCGTGATCGTGCGCACGCCCGTCGCCGTCGACGACGCTGTCCATGGGATCGGTTCCCATGCGGCAGCCGCCGGTCGGGTGCTCTTGCCCAAGATCGTTGGCGCTGTTCTCCATGCGGAGAATCTCTCCGCCGCCGGCCTTGGCCATCCGGCGGAACAAGTCGCGCAGCGACTCCTCCTGATACTCGCGCAGCGCCGCACTCTCCGGCGCGTCCTTGAACGCCATGCGCGGCATGGGATCGCCAAAGCGATTCGTGCGGGTGTCGTCGAGCCACAGCTTGCTTTCCCGATCGGGAAGCACGTCGTAATAGCCACGCACGCGCGCCGTCGCGCCATTGGCACGCTGCTGCCAATCCTTCAGCATCGCGTCACCGAAGAGCAACGTGTCCGTGTCGTCGCGCAGGCGCGGCTCACGCCCCACGCTTGATTCCCAGATGCGCAAGTCATGTCGCAGATAGCGCGACTGCCGACCCACGCGCATGAACTGCTTGCTCACGAGCGAATGCTGCACGTTGATGCCCGGCATCAGTTCCATGGGGAGACGCAGATAGGCATTCACGTTGCGATGCCCCGCGAGATACTTCCCGACAAGACCGCTCCGGTTCGCGAGTCCGTTGGGGAACGCCGCACTGCGCGACAGCAACAGCAGGTGTGGCGACCACGTAAATCCCGCCGCCAATACAAACGTTTTGGCGCGGATCTCTACCGGCGCGCCGTTCGCGTCCGTGCGATTTCCGGTGGCGCGCGAAACACGCCCCGTCTTCGGATCGGCTTCTAAGCGACGCACCAGTGTCTGTGTAAGCATCGTGATCTTCTTCGCCGCAAGCAATGAATCCCACGTGAAGTCGGGCGAGTACTTCGCACCCGACGGACACACGGGATAGCAGCTGTCGCACCGCTGACACTGTGCACGACCGTCGCGGGCCACCGAGTTCTTCGCCGACGGCGTGCTCCACGTGGCGATACCCGCGTTGCTGGCCCACTGCTGCAGCTGCGCGAGATTGTAGTTGATGGGCAGCGGCGGCAGTGGATACGGCTTACCCCGCGGATCGAGTGCCGGCGGCCCCTGTTCACCGGCCACGCCCATCCGCTCTTCCGCTTCCTGATAGAACGGATCGAGCGTGTCGTACGTGAACGGCCAATCGGTGCCGACGCCATGCAACGACTTGAGCTGAAAATCTTCAGGCGAATAGCGCGGCGAGACACCACCCCAGTGCATCGCCAGCCCGCCTACGTGCATGCTGGGCGAGAAGCCCCAGGTGTTGCCATACGCGTTCTGGTCGTCGAGATGATCCGACTTCCACGGGCTCTCGCCGTACGCCAGAAAGCGTTCGCGCGCACGCGTGCGATCGCGGAACGCGGTCGTCGGCTGACCGGCCTCCACCACCAGAATCGATTGCGTGGTGTGCTCCGCGAGATGCGCCGCCATCAAGGCCGCCGTAATCCCACTGCCGACAATGCAGATGTCCGTGTCGTGCACGGCCGTCTCGCCGGTCTGAATGATCACGCGGCACCTCCTGCCAAAGGCAGCGGGCGTTTCACTGCGTCGCCGAGTGTGCGGCACGTCATGGGATTCACTTGGGCGCCCAACGCGAGGTTCCACGCATCGGGGCCGCTGCTCCAGTGCGACAGCAGGGCCAGTGCGACATGTTTGGCGCCAAGTGGTGCGGGCAATCGCTCGCTGCGCTCACCGCGCAGAACGGAGCGCAGCAGGTCTCGGCGACCCTCAAGCGGCAGTTGCGCGAATGTCGTGCGACCGGTTTTCTGCGCGAGCAAGTCGAGCGCCTGCAGCTGCGCACGCCACGCCGGAGCGGGGTCGGCTGGCAGATAGCGCACGTCGGAGTAGCCGTAGCCGTGCATTTCCTCGGCGACCGGATCGAAGCCATCGGCCCATGCGACGAATCGATCCGTCGCACCGCGAATGCCGGCGCTGCCGAGTGACTCAGGGAGGACGGCCGTGGCAACGGCATCGAGTGTGGTGCGATCGAAACCGCGGACGCGCTCGAGACCCTGGTCGTCTATGGTGTCGACGCGCGGTTCCTTCACGTCGCAGCCTGTCGCCGTACCCGAAGTCGCGGCCGCGACCGCCAGGACACCTGCCGTCTTGAGGAAGGTACGCCGCGGCGACGGGGAAGAATGATCGGTGCTCATCAGCGCCTGACTCCTGCGGCACGGCGCGAGATAGTCACGCGCGCGCCATCGTTGCGATACACGGTCCCCTGGCGCATGACGAACGACACACGCTGGGACGCTTCGATTTCCTGCGAGGGATCACCATCGGTCGCGATGAGGTCGGCCGCGAAACCCACGGACACTCGACCGATCTCCTTGTCGAGACGCAGCGACTCGGCAGCGCGACTGGTCGCGCTGACAATGGCGTCCATAGCGTCCTGCTTCCCCCGCCGTACGCGACAGATGAGTTCTTCGGCGTTGCGGCCGTGCGCGCCGGCTACCGCGTCGGTCCCGAAGACGAGCTTGAGCCCCGGGGTACGCGCGGCCAACCCGATTCCCGCTTCCGCGAGCGGCAGCGCCTGCTCCATGGACGCGAAGCCCACCGCGTTGTAGTTGCCGATCCCGTCGAACCAACGCTTGTTGTCGAGATAGTTGCGAAACACCAAGCCGCACTGCGGATCGAAGAACGTCCCGTGTTGCACGAGTGTCGCCCGGGTGGCGTTATCGGCAAACACGCCGTGCTCGACTTGTGTACATCCGGCATTGGCAGCGCGCTGTGCCGCGTCGGCCGAGTGCGCGTGGACCACGGAACGCAGCCCCTGCGCGGTCGCTTCGCCGCACGACGCCTGCAGCTGTTCGGGCGTCATCGTGGCTTCGCCTCCATCGCGAATGCTCTTGGACGCGAAAATCTTGATGACGTCGGCGCCCTGTTGCCTGAAGCGCCGCACGACCGCCCGTAATGAATCCGGCGAACCGCCGCGGGTGCGCTCGTTGAGCGAACCAAGCGACGTAAGCACGCGCGGGCCCGGAATCCCTCCGCGGGCAATGGCGTCGCGCAGCGCGGCGTTATCCGCTTCGCCAATGCTCTGCACCGTGGTGAATCCCGCACGCAGGGTGGCCCACGCATTGCCCGCATGCGCCAACGCGCTCACGGCTGGCGTATCGCCGTCATCGTCGGTGTGCATGCGATCGTGGCCGTTGATGTACCACCCCAGGTGTACATGCGTGTCGATCAAGCCGGGCAGCAACGTCCGCGTGCCCAGGTCAATGCCGCCGGCGGGGAGCGGGCCGCGCGCCGGGCGCATGGCGACGATGCGTCCACGCTCCACCACGATGTCCTGGTTCGTCAGCGAACGCCCGGTGCCGTCAAGGACGCGGGCGGCGCGGAGGACGACGGTGCTCGCGGTGGGCTGCGCTGCAACCGGCCGAAATGCTGATGCTGTGGACAGCAACAATCCGCCGGCAAGGGCATGGCGATGAAGCTTACGCAGCAGGCGGTGTGACCAGATCGGCGTACGGAGAGAAGACATGCGGCAGAAGTGACCTCGTGGGAAGCGTCCCGGCAAGGCAGGGGCCGCTGATTCCGCTTGCGAATCGGTCGCCCGCCTGCCAGTCTGCAGCATGGTCGGTTGCGCGCCGGGACCGTCCTCACGACTTGTCACCTCATCGAGGATTCCATGATTCGCCACGGTTCAGCCGTCTGGAACGGCACGATCAAAGACGGCAGCGGCACGGTCACGACGCCGAGCGGCGTGCTCAACAACACGCCCTACTCGTTCAAGCTGCGTTTCGAGGATGAATCCGGCACCAACGGAACCAATCCGGAAGAGCTCATCGCCGCGGCACACGCCGGCTGCTTCTCGATGGCGCTGTCGGGCCAGCTCACGCGCGCCGGGTTCACGGCCGAATCGCTGGCCACGTCGGCGGCGTTGACGCTGGAGCAGAAGGATGGCGGGTTCGCCATCACGAAGGTGCACCTCACGCTCGATGCGAAGGTGCCGGGAATTTCGCCGGAGCAGTTCCAGGAGCTGGCGGCGGCGGCGAAGGCCGGCTGCCCTGTGTCGAAGGTGTTGAACGCGGAAATCACACTCGCGGCGACGCTCGGCTGACGCGCCGGGGGGCAATCAAGCGGGCGCGTGACCGGTCACGGTGGCGCGCCCGTTCGTCTGTCGTATATATTCATTATTGTGTATGTCTGTATGTCCAACCGAGGCTGAGGCGATCGATGGCAGCGAAGCGTATGAGTCCGGAACTGCTGGAAATGGTGGCGGAACGCTTCAAGGCGCTCAGCGACCGGGCGCGACTGAGCCTGTTGCAGGAGCTGCGCGGTGGCTCGCGCACGGTGAACGAATTGGTCGACGCCACCGGGATGGGTCAGGCCAACGTGTCCCGTCATTTGTCGCAGCTGTTTGCCAACGGGCTCGTAGCGCGCGAGCGTGATGGGGTCTTCGTGCGCTACGAGCTGGCCGATCAGGATGTCCTGAAGCTCTGCGAGTTGGTCTGCGGGCGCCTCGAGTCTGAACTCACCGAACGCCGAAAGGTGCTCGGGCGGCGCTAGCGGCGTTACAGGCCGGCCACCATGCTTTCCAACGCGGCCATAGGGACGGCGCCAACCTGACGCACGACTTCGCGGCCACCCGCCATCACGGTGAGCGTGGGAATGCTGCGAATGCCGAAGCGCAACGACACCTGTGGGTTCTCATCGGTGTTGACCTTGGCCACCAATACGCGCCCCTTCTGCCGGCGCGCGAAGTCGGCGAAGACCGGGGCCATCATTTTGCAGGGCCCGCACCAGTCGGCGTAGAAATCGATCATCACCGGTACGGTGGACTTGCCCACCACGACATCGAAGTTGGCATCCGTGAGTGTTACCGGAGAATCCACTGCGATGACCGCCTTGCACGTTCCACAGCGGGCCGCCGCATCGGCGCGGTCCATGTTGATCCGGTTCAGCTTGCCGCAAGCCCCGCACGGCATGATCGCGTGCCGTACGGGGCTGTTCGTTGTGCTCATACGCTTCTCTCCAAGGGGATGCAGAAGCTTATCGCGCTGACGCTCCCGATGCACGACAACCGAAGAGTCCAAACCGCCCCAGAACTTTCTCCAGTGGGCAGAAGTTGGTCACGCTCGACTGCAGCAGGTTGAAGCCCACGAATGCGGTGAAGTAGAAGAAGTTGGGCGACACCAAAAAGCCGAGCGCGACCGACAGCAGGATGAATACGCCGGCAAAGCGACGAATAACGTTGTCGTTGCACATCAGTTGAGATTCTCCGTATGGAGGGGGGAGTCAACGAGGGGCGGCGCGTTCTTGCGCAGCTCCCAGTAGAGCAGGGGCACCACCACCATGGTGAGCAGCGTAGCCACGACAGCGCCGCTCATGAGCGCGACCGCGAGCCCCTGGAAGATGGGATCGAGCACCATCACCAGCCCGCCGACGACGACGGCCGCGGCCGTGAGTGCGATGGGGCGGAAGCGCACGGCACCGGCTTCGAGCACGGCGTCCACCAGATTGCGTCCACGCGCTTCTTCCAGCTGAATGAAGTCCACCAGCAGAATGGAATTGCGCACGATGATGCCGGCCAGCGCGATCATGCCGATCATGCTGGTGGCGGTAAAGAACGCACCGCCCATGGCGTGGCCCGGCAGAATGCCAATGAGCGTGAGTGGAATGGGCGCCATGATCACCAGTGGAATGGTGAAGCTCTGGAACCACCCCACGACCAGCACGTAGATGAGCAGCAACACGATGGCAAAGGCGAGTCCGAGGTCGCGGAACACCTCGATGGTCACCTGCCACTCGCCGTCCCACTTGATGGCCGTTTCGCTCAGTGATGCGGGCTGCACCGCGTTGTAAATGCCCACTTTGGCGCCGTTCACGCGAATCGCTTCGATCTGGCGGTTCATGTCGAGAATGGCGTACACCGGGCTTTCGATCTCACGGGCGACGTCTCCCGTCACATAGATGGCCGGTCGCAGATCCTTGCGTACCCGCACCCCTTCACGCGTGCCCTCAACCACCGTGACGAAGCGGCCGAGCGGTTGCGGTCCCTGCATCGTGGCCATGGGGAGCGCCAACAGCGCGTCCACCGACGACCGCTGCGACAGCGGCAGCCGCGGTACAATCGCCACCGCTTCCTTCGCCGTTGGTGAGCTGGCTATTCCGGCCGGCGCCCCCGACAGCGCGAGATAGAGCGTCTGCGTGATCTGTTCCACGCTGGCTCCCACTTCGGCGGCCCGCACACGGTCCACGCGGAAGGTGCGCTTCTGCTGCGGGGCTTCCACGGTCCAGTCTACGTCCACCACACCAGGCGTCTGCTCGAACACGGTCTTCACGGCCTTGGCCGCCTCGAGACGCGACGCATCATCGGCCGCATACACTTCGGCGACCAACGTGGAGAGCACCGGCGGGCCCGGCGGAATTTCCGCGACCTTCGCCGACGCGCCGTAGCGCCGGGCAATGGAGTCCACGGCGGGGCGCACCGCCACGGCAATGGCGTGACTCTGCCGGTCGCGTTCGCCTTTTGCTTTGAGATTCACCTGCACATCGGCCACGTTGGCGCCGCTGCGCATGAAGTAGTGGCGCACGAGTCCGTTGAAGTTGAACGGTGCGGCCGTGCCGGCATACACCTGCGTGCTCACCACTTCGGGGACGGTGCCCAGATACGCCGCAATCTCCGACGCCGCGCGGTTGGACGTTTCCAACGACGTGCCTTCGGGCAGGTCGAGCACCACCTGGAATTCACTCTTGTTGTCGAACGGGAGCATCTTGACCTGCACCGCCTTGAGTCCCACCAGCCCCACGCTGCCCAGCAGCAGCGCTACCACCACGCCGTAGAACGTGTAGCGCGTATTCTTGCGCTCGATGAGCGGCGACATGATGCGGTGGTACAGCTTGTCCGTGCGGGACCCTTCTTCGGGCGGATGCTGAATGGAGCCATGGCCGGCGACGACGTGCCCCTTGAGCAGGCGGTACGCCAGGTACGGCGTGACGATGAACGCCACCGCCAGCGACGCCAGCATGGCCACCGAGGCGCCCACCGGAATGGGACGCATGTACGGCCCCATCATGCCGCTCACGAACGCCATGGGCACGATCGCCGCAATGACGGTGAACGTGGCGAGAATGGTGGGGTTGCCCACTTCGTCGACCGCGTCAATGGCGGCGATGTGCGCCGGCCGATTGCCCATGGCCAGGTGACGGTAGATGTTCTCCACCACCACAATGGCGTCGTCGACCAGAATACCAATGGAGAAGATGAGCGCGAAGAGCGTGATGCGATTGAGCGTGTAGCCCAGCGCGTAGTACACGAACAGGGTGAGGGCGAGCGTGACGGGCACAGCCACCAGCACCACCAGCGCTTCGCGCCAGCCCAGGAACAGCCAGATGAGCGCCGTCACGCTGAGTGTCGCAATGATGAGGTGCAGAATGAGCTCCTGCGCCTTCTCGCCCGCCGTTTCGCCGTAGTCGCGCGTGACATCGAGCTGTACACTCGCCGGCAGCAGCCGTCCCTTGGCCTGATTTACGCGCTCCAGCACAGCGTGCGTCACGTTGGTGGCGTTGGCGCCTTTGCGCTTGGCCACGGCAATGGTTACGGCCGCTTCAGCGGCGCCCGTCCCACTGCGGTGCGACACGTAACTGTTCACGTCACCAAAGTCGTCACGCACGTTGGCCACGGCCCGCAGATACACGGGCGTGCCGCTGCGGTTGGAAACCACCACACTCCCCACCTCGCGGGCGTTGAGCAGCGGGGCGCCCACGGCGATCTGCACCACACTGTCGCGCATGGTGAGCTCACCGGCGTCGAGACGCGCGTTGGCCTGGCGCAGCGCCATCGCCACTTCACCGGGCGTGACGCCGCTGGCGGCGAGTCGTGCGGCGTCGAGTTCTACCTTGATCTGCCGCGGTGCTCCACCGGTCACGAACGTTTCCCCAACCTCCGGCACGGTGCGAATCTCGTCTTCGAGATGCACCGCGAGCTGACGCAGCGCGTTGGCATCACTGCCGGCGCCGTGCAACGTGAGCGCCAACACCGGCACATCATCGATGCTGTGCGACTTCACAATGGGCGGCAGCGCGCCGCTGGGCGCCTGATCCATGGCGCCAGCCAGTTTGGCCTGCACCCGGGTCACGCTGCGCTCCTGATCTTCGCCCACCTTGAAGCGCACGGTCACCATGGCGTAGCCGTCACCAGACATGGTGTACACATGATCCACACCCGGAATTTCGAGCATGCGCTGCTCCACCGGGCGCCCCAGCAGATTCTCCGCTTCGGCCGGTGAGGCGCCTGGCATGGCCGTGATCACATCGATCATGGGGACCGAGATCTGCGGCTCTTCTTCACGCGGCGTGGCCATGATCCCCAGCACGCCTACCGCCAGCGACGCCACCGTGATGAGCGGCGTGAGCTTGCTGTTGAGAAAGGCTTGGGCGACGCGTCCCGAGATCCCCCAGGACTTGATGGCGGTCATGCGCCCGCCTTCGGCGACGGAACCGTCGCCGCGCTGGGAATCACGATCGTTTCACCCGCCTTGAGACCGGCGGTGACTTCGGCGTGCGTGGCGGTCATGGTGCCCAACCGGATCCAGCGCCGGTCATCTACGCCGTTGGCGCGCACGATCACGCCCACCAGATCGCCATCGCGCACGAGCGCCGCGAGCGGTACCACAAGGCCGCTGGTCGTGCCCTGCGGCAGCGAGAGCGTGACCGTGCTTCCGGCACGCAGCGCGCCATCGCGATTGCCGAGAATGGCGTTGACCGTGTACAGGTTGCCAGCACCGGCGGGCACAATGCCCTCGACCCGCGCCTGCACCACTCGGCCGTCCACCGTGGCGGCAATCTGCTGGCCACGCGTGAGCGTGCCAATCGCATTCGCCGGCGCCGTGACCGTCAGCCGCAGGCTGGAGACATCCTGCACCGTGATCAGCGGTGCACCGGGCGCCGCAAAGGTGCCGGGGTCGGCGTGGCGCATGGTCACGATGCCGGCGAACGGTGCCCGCACCGAGGCGTAGCTGCGCACCGCGTCCAGCTCCGAGGCGCCGGCGCGGGCGGCCTGCAGCCCGGCGTTGGCGCGCGCGAGACCGGTCTGCGCGGCGTCATACTGCGCCTTGGTGGCGGCACTG
>CANGXD010000004.1 GCA_947457545.1 Gemmatimonadaceae bacterium | reverse complement strand
GCCGCTCATCCCGGCAGGCGCGCCAGCGGCCGGTGCCGCGCCGTTCGCCGGCGCCGCTGCCGGCTGCTCTGCCGCGGGCTTGGACTTCTTCCCGAACAGCCCTTTTACCCATCCAAGCTGCGCGTCGGCACGCGAGGGCAGGGCAACCGCCACAAGCAGCGCTGCCAGCGGTAACAGGAGCCGGCGGTGTGAGCGGGCCGCCACCTTACCCTTCCGCGCCGGTCAGGCTGGCCGCGGCCGCCTCGGCGTCGTTGCTGTCAACGGCGGTGGGGTCGGACGCCAGCAGTTCCGCTGCCGCTGCCCGTGCCTCCCGTTCAGCCGCATGCTGCGCCACTTCGGCGCGAACGTTCGGCAGCTCCGATGCGACTTCCTCGACCGTTCCGGCGATCATGCCGATGTCGTCACCGTCGCGGTAAATGTGGACGACACCCTGGGCAGGGACTGCACCGGAGATGATGAGATTCGACAGGTCCGAGAGTACCAGCCGGTCGATCGTGCGCTCCACCGGACGCGCGCCATAGGCCGGGTCGTACGCCGCCTCCGCCAGCCGTTCCACCACATCATCGTCTACCACCAGCGCTGCGCGATGCTGCTCCTTGAGCTGCTCAGTGAGTGCCTTGAAATGCAGGCGGACGATCTGCTGCAGCACCGTCGTATCGAGCGCGTTGAAGGGGATCACATTGGAGATGCGGTTGAACAGCTCCGGACGGAGCGAGTTCTGCACGACTTTCAGAATGATGTCCTTGCGCGCATCCAGATCGTCTGTCGCTTGCGTGGCTTCACGGACGCCAAGATTCGACGTCAGGATGATCATGGTGTTCGTGAAGTCGCAGAACCGTCCCTTCGCATCCGTGAGGCGTCCCTCGTCGAGAACGCCCAGCAGGATGTCGATGACTTCGGGATGTGCCTTTTCGATTTCGTCGAACAGCACGATGCTGTTGGGATTGCGGCGTACCTGTTCGGTGAGAAAGCCGCCTTCTTCGGATCCCACCAAGCCGGGACGGGATCCGATGAGCCCTGAGACGGATCCCGAATCCTTGTACTCCGCCATGTCGATGCGGATAAGGGCGGCTTCGTCATCGAAGAGGGCGGCAGCGAGCGCCTTGGACAGTTCCGTTTTTCCAACGCCGGTGGGACCGACGAACAGGAACGACGCCGGCTTTCGCTTTTTCCGGAGGTCTGCCCGTACGCGCCGGGCCGCTTCGGCGAGCGCCACGACGGCCTCGGGCTGACCGATCACGCGTACCTCGAGACGCTCCTCCAACTTCAGGAGTCGATCGCGCTCGCTTTCCATCATGCGCATGACCGGAACACGCGCGCGACGGGCGACAATTTCCGCCACGGTGCCCGCGGAAACTTCCTGTGGCACGAGCGCGCCGTCGGCCGTGATGGCGCTCAGTTTCTGCTGCAAGTCGGCCTGCTGCGTTCGCAGGAACTGCAGGGTGCCCCGCTGCAACAGCTGCGCCTGATCCGGCTGCGAGCCTTCCAGCTGCGTGAGCGCCTGTTCGCCGGCTTCGACGGTCCGGCCCATTTCCGTGATCTGGTCGAGCAGTTCGCGTTCCTGCTGCCAACGCACGAGCAACGCATCGACTTCGGCCTCGAGCGCCGTCACTTTCTCGCGCACCTGCGGCGTATCCGGATGCTCGGACATCTCCATGGCGTCCAGACGACGACGTTCGCGCCAGAGCGTCCGTTCTTTCGCATCGACGATATTGGGCTTGGAGTCGAGCTGCAGGCGAATGCTCGCGGATGCCTCGTCGAGGATGTCGAACGCCTTATCGGGAAAGGCGCGATCGCGCAGATGACGGCGGGCAAGCTTCACGATGGCCTGCAATGCCGCATCGGTGACCTTGACGCGATGGTGCGATTCGTACTTGGGGCGGGCGCCGCGAATCATGGCCAAGGTGAGATCGTCGTCCGGTTCATCGACGATCACCTTTTCGAACCGGCGGGCAAGAGCGCCATCCTTCTCGATATTCTCGCGGTACTCCTCGTGAGTCGTCGCACCGACGCAGCGCAGTTCACCACGCGCGAGGGCCGGCTTGAGAATGTTGGCAGCATCCATGCCGCCTGACGAGCCGCCGGCGCCAACGAGCGTATGGAGCTCGTCGAGAAACAGCACCACATCTTTGCGCGCGCGGACCTCGTCGGCGATGGCCTTGATCCGCTCTTCGAATTCACCGCGATACTTGGCGCCCGCTACCAGACCCGTCAGATCGAGCGACAGCACCGAGACATCCTGCAGCGCCGTCGGGACATCGCCTTCCACAATCCGCTGTGCGAGGGCTTCTACCACCGCGGTCTTGCCGGTGCCGGGATCCCCCACCAGCACCGGATTGTTCTTGGTCTTCCGAAGCAGCGTTTGGATCACATTGCGCAGTTCTTCGTCGCGACCGACCACGGGCATGAGCTCTCCATCGCGCGCCGCTTGCGTCAGGTCGCGTGTGAAACGCTCGAGAACCGACTTCCCATCCGTCGGCGTTGGCGCGTCTTCACCCGTCGGCTGCATGACGGCGGGATTATCCAGTGCCTGTGTTACCCGATCAGCATTCCAGCCGGCGTCGACCAGCGCTCTGCCGACGGGGAGCCCTGGAGACTCGACCGCCGCCAGCGCCATCTCGAGCACACCGACGGTGTGCTGCCCTTTGCTCGCGGCGACGGCAAAGGCGCGGTCCACGAGATCGCGCAGTGCGCGGCTCGCGATGGGGCGACGACCGGGTTCGAGCGCCCCTTCGTTCCCGACATCACCAAGGTCGTTGATGAAACGCCATGCCATTCCGGCGTCAAGGCCCACCGCGCCGCTGACACGTTGCAGCGCCCCTCCCTCCTTGAGCAACGACAGGAACAGGTGCTTCGGCTTGATGTACGCGGCCCGGTCACGCGCAGCAATCAACTGCGCTTCTTCGAGGGCGGCCGATAAGTCTAGGGCAAGTCGGGTGAGATCCATGGCACTCGTGCGGAATGTACTAGGAGGTCAGTTGGTGTTCTTCGGACGAATGACGACGCGTGGCCTTGTGCCCGACTCGGGCGGCACTGGCGGTTCCGCTGGAGGCGTCCACCCACCGCGCGGGGGCTCATTGCGCGGCGGCTCCTGCCGCAGAGGTTCGGGCCGCGGCGGTTCGGCTCGCACGGGCTCGTGCGACGTGGGAGCAGCGCTTGAGCCAACCGTTTCCGGGACGAGACCACGGCGACGCTGATAGAGAATCGCCCCCCGCACTTTATGCGCAGGGCTTATCGTCAGCTGAACGGACGAGATCGTAGCGACGTCCGCCGGCGTATCGAAGTTCATCGCGAAATTGCGTTGACCGGGTACTTCGCACACCAGCGTCGGCGAGATGGGACGCCCACCGCCGGCTGACGCATTGATGCGCACCGACGGCCGTAGTTCATCGCCCACCTCCCACTTCGAGACTCCACCGGGATCGGCGAGAATGAGCAGGCGATACTCGTGGCGTCCGGTGAGGTTGAGCTGCGGGAAAGCAAAGGTGAGCAGATCGCCGTCGCGCTGCGAGTGGCCCGGTGCCGATACCACGGTGTAGAACTGCTCGCCACCACGATCGATGAGAAACCGCAGGGCGTCCACCGCGCCGTTGACGCGGTAGTCGAGGTAACGCCCCTCGAGGGCATGCAGCAGCGACCGTACGCGCGCGACCGCCTGCTCGGCGCGCGTGAGTTCGAGTCGAAGATCGGCACGCATGACACGCTCCCGGTCTGCCGAAAGCGCCCCGCGTTCTTCTTCGAGCAGCGTGTTGTAACCGCCCTCGGCGTTCGACAACATCGAGAGGTATTCGCGCGTGGACGGGCTGAGATCCAGCGCCAAGGCGATTTGCCGTCCGGCGCGATCTATTCGCTGGAAGACCGCGGTGGGTGATGCACCCGGATCCATGGTGTCATACACGGCGGCGTCGAGGGCGAGCACCGCACGCTCGATGAAGGCCGACACGCTCTGATCGAATCGCGTATCGAGCCCGCGACGCGCCAACTGATCCACGTATTGCGCCACCAGACGATGCAATTCACCGAAGCCGCCCGCGAGCAACCGCAGTTCATCTTGAATGCGACGCCACCCGGCGAAGAGCGCGCTGTGCGCCAGCATCGTGGCGCAAGCGGGAATGAACATCGCATCGCGCTCGAAGCTCTGTGTTTCCGCCATGCGCCGGATACGGCCAACGGCGAGCGCTTCACCCAGTTCATCCGCGCGCACGCCGAGCTCGAGGCGGAGATCGTCCTGAACCCACGCGGACTGCAGCGGGTTCGCTTCATCGCTCCCCACACTCTCGGGGTCTTCGCTGTCCCGACCGGTTCGCACGAGATACACCACGAGCTCGTTCTGCCCGACGAGCTCGGATTTCGGCACCTCACGGCTTACTGCGCGCGGCGGCCCCGTCTCCACCAATCCGCCGTTCGCCGTGACGCCGCGCGCCTGCATGACGGACAAGCGAACCGTCTCGCCATCGTCGTAGACATCGAGTTGCGGGTCGTGCGCTTCCAACCCGCGTTCTCCGCGGCTCAACCGTGGTCCTCCGCCTACGAGACCCGCCGGTGTGGCCGTGTAACGCAGAAGCCATTCAAAGATTTCGATGCTGTACGCGTCAGATCGCCGGAAATGCTCCGTGGTGAGGAGCATACCCGTGGTCCAATTCACGCGCTTGAATGCGTTATCAGCCACTACGACTCCGGCGCTGCCATTGGGGAGGGAGCTGTCGAGAGGTACGATGATGCCCCCAGCAGCGCCGGGGCCTCGCGAGACCCTAGACGATACTCTTGCCCACGCGGTTCGACAACCCAACGTTCCCTGACTCCTCCCGGGAGGAAGGTAGGCAGCAACAACCGATACAGGGCCGTGCGCGCCGCCTCGCGTTTGTGTTGCGCGAGATACGTCTTGAGCGGTACCGGACCAATGCGAATGGCCAGCTGGTGCGGCACGGTCAGCCCGTTGCCCACGACAGCGTCAACCCCAAGGCGCCCGTTCCACGATCCCAGCCGCGTGGCGATCGCGTCGCGCATGGGCAGGCGCGCATAGCGGAGCACCGGCTCCGACACCGGTAAGCCGAAGACGAACCGCAACGCCGTGCCGACCGCATCGGCGCGTCCAGCGATCGTGGGAAGGACGGACAGGAGACGCGCCATTCGGTACCACTCGCTCTGCGACCATGCCGACGCATCGAGGCGCATGACCTCCTGAATCCACCGCAGGGCGGTAACTGGAACGCCGGGCTGCAGGAGGAAGTGACCGCCGGCGCTTTGGACGAAGAGACGGGCGCGGATGAGCGAGGTATCCAGTACCTCGGCCAACGCATCGACCGCCATCTGACCGGGCTCGGTGGCATCACGCAGCACATAGGGCACGCTGTACAGCGTGCCCGTGCCGGCGATGCGCAGTTCCGTACGACTGGTGGCATGCAGGGTGGTGCCAGGCGCAGGCTTTTGCGCCAGCACGCGACCGGGCTCTCCTCCCGCTTCGTAGCGGAGGTCCACACGGTCCAGTGACACCCCGAGGGCTGCCAGACTGCCGATCGCCGAGTGCACGTCGTGCCGGAACAGCCGCGAGGCGCTGACCAGGTCCGGCATGAGCACCGCGTCGCGGGTCGTCAGGAGATCGTCTCCATGACCACTTCGACCGCGTGCCCGAGCAGCACTCTGGACTGCAAGTGGCGCTCAACGCCATCGCGAACGCGCCGTATTTCGGTGTCCGGATCACCGAAGTCCCGTCGACTCACGGTAAGGTGCACGCGGTGCACCGGCTGCACGCGGTTGTCGATCAAGGCCGCTTCGTAGCTCACGCGCGTCTGCTTGACGCGCGGCTCCATGGCCTGGACAATCACCTCGAAATCGGCATGCGTCACTGCCCGCTCGCGGCTCCGGAGGGCTTCGGCAAGACGAAGGCGCCCTTGCTGATACTCCGGTGGATTTGCTCCACCGCGCGTCGGCGTCAGGTTGACCACCTGAATCAATGGGTTGTCGTAGCGGCCAGCAATTCGGGAAATGCGGCCGGTATCGACGCCATTCGCGCGTTCACCGTCGGTCACGAGTAATCTGAGATCGGCGTGACGGTCCAACCGCCCGGTAGCGGAGCGGCTGGGCTGCACGTGAACGCGTCCGCGATCGATGCGATAGCGACCCGCTCCCGGTGGCGCATCCACGTCGCCCTCGTGAGCGTACCGCGCGTTGGCCTCGCCAAGCACCGCCTGGACCCCGAGCAGATATCGCCCCCGCTGACCCTCGGGGCGAACATCCACCACGTGACCGCGCCGCTCGAAATTCAGGTGTTCGCTGATGATTTCGAGATTGGAGGCCGTCACCGCGTTCAACGTGACGCCCTGAATCGCATCGGAGATTCCTGAAAGGCCGAGCGGCAAGGGGATGGCGATCCAGTAGAGCGGAGCCTTCAGCACATGCGCGAAATCGGCCGGAACCAAACGCTCCACGGCCTCGCGCAGGTCGCGCGGCGGAGCTCCTCGGGATGCGAGCGGTTCGCCGTCTGCGGGAAAGGCAAAGCACTGGGCGCCGAACGGCCCCTCGCCCACTTCCACGTTGACGACCGCCACCTCCGCCGCCGGCGCCGTCTCGCTGGCAAAGTGAAGCGCCCGTACGCCACCGCGATCGCTGCGGGAAAGCATGGTGCTGTTGCCGCGGGCCACGCCGTCAGTGTCGAGCAGATACCACGGGCTTCGACTCAACGCCAGCTCGACGGGGCCGCCAAGCGGTGTCGTCTCGATGTGCAAACCGAGCCGAGCCAAGTCCACACCCGCAGGAGCGTCGATCGCCAGCAGCAGCATGGATGCCGCGCTCTGCCGCGCCGCCGCCGCGTCCGGGGGCAGCGGTGTGCCGGCGTCGTCGAGCGTGGCGCCCGGGACGACCTGCAGACGGCCACCCTCCAGCACGCCCGCAAAGCGTAGCGCGACGGGTAGCAAGTCAATGCTGCGGTCGGGAAGGAACTGCATTTCCTCGCCCGCGCGCGTGTAGCCCACCAGCGGGACATCGAGTTGGACCGATTCGCGCGAGTCGATGACACGAAAGTTCACCACCGTTTGCGAGGGTACCGCAACCGAGGGGGAAATGCCGAGCGATGCGATCAGGTCGTCGACCACCCGCTCGGGAAACAGCTGGGAGGCATCGTCGTAGACACGCGAGATCTGACTGGCGAGTGCCTGCAGCAGCACGGCCAGCATCGGATCCCGCTCGGGTCGGGATCCGTACACCTGCTGAAACGCCGCTTCGAAGCCTCGGCGCAACTCGGCGGCGATACTGGTCGTTGTCCTGCCGAAGTTGAGACCGTCGCCTGCGCCGGCCGGAGGGGTCGATGCCACCCGGCGTCAACCCTTCCGTAGCGTCGGCGTATCCTGCGTCAGCTTCCCCTGACCCGCCGTTGGCTTTGGACGTGAGGTCTTGGCTTTGGGCGGCAGTGAAGCCGGCGATACGGTGTTGGGTGGGGCCTTGAATCCAGGCGGTTGAATCTGCACGATGGTGGCCACGACGTTCGTGGTCGCTCCGCCCACCAGATTGGCCATTAAGCCACCCTTCAGCGTCAGATTGGCCGAAGCCTCCACCGCCCCATTGGCTCCCGCCTTCACGGTCACGTTCGACTTTCCGTCGACGACCACGTTCCCCTGCGCGAGCACCTCGGCGTTGCCTTCGGTCTTAACCACAAAAGATTGTGATTGCACCCGAACCTGACCGTCCGCTTCGAGCGAAATGTCCCCGGTCGAGCGCAGCGTCAGCACCGGCTTTCCGCCGTTCTGGTTGAGCTGCACGATGCACTTCCCTTCGGGGGTATGCAGCTCGACCACCTCTTTCCCTTGCTCCTGATCGTCAAACAGGATGGTGCTACCGCTGGCGGTCACGATGGATTTAACCAGCGGACCATTCGCGTTGGGAACATCGACACCGTTCCAGACGGCCCCGATCACGAGTCCCCGTTCGGGGTCACCATGCTCGAAGGCCACGACGACTTCGTCGCCAACATCAGGGGTGAAAAAGATGCCCCGCTGTTTTCCGGTATACGGAGACATGGTGCGATACCAGCGCCCGGGCTCCGTCGCCCACGGAAACTGTACCTGAACGCGTCCCTGCTTGAGCGGGTCGCGGTTGTTGGTCACGAGGCCCGTTTGAATGCCCGGCATGCTCGTGCGTTCCGGGCGCTCTTCGTGGAGCCACGTCGACGATGTCGTGCCTTCGAAGTGGTTGCGGTAGCTCTGGCCGTCGAACACGTGCACGACTTCGGTGAGGCCGAAAATGCCGTCGATGGGCGGGGTGCGGTAGCCGTCGAACGATTGAATGTCGATCATATCCCCGGCGGCGAGACGGCATTGGATGGATTCTCCGACCACCCGCACGCTGTTCGCCGAACGTCGCAGGCTCTCGCGCTCGAGCGAATCGCGGTAGCCGGATGGGTCCGCGGCCCGATAGGGGATATCAACGACCAGCGGATCTCCGCCGCCTTTTTCATTGGCGGCCAGCCGGTCCACCTCTGCTGAAAGGGGACCGGCGCCACCGAGTCGGTTAGCCGTCTTGCGGGTGCCGTGGTAGAGGTGTCCCTGTTTCTTCTCGGGTTCAAAAAAGAATCCCTTCACCCCGTGGTTCTGAGGGCCAGCGACCGTCTCGATCGACAGCAGGTCGTCACCCCAGAACAGCGACCATTTTTTATCGAAGTTCGACGTCGCGGTCAACTGCCCGCGGTCGGTACGGATAAACAGCCCGAACTCGTCGGCCACCCGCTTGGCGAACGCAAAATCGGTTTCGTTGTACTGCAGAAAGTCAAAGTTCACGTTCGCGCGAGAAAAGCCTCCGCTCACGTGGAAGCCTAGCTGGCGGAGGAGATCCACCGCCGACTGTTCCTTGTAGTGACGGATCTGCCGGTGTTCTAGCTTCCACGAAGCAGAATGAGCCTCGAGGGTAATCGAGGATCCGCGAAAGGAATGATGCGACTGGCGGCCATTCGTGACCGTACCCGTGAAGACCTCGATACCTCGCGGCAGCTCCCCTTCGTCCTCCGGCGACTCGTTGGGCTGGAGCTTTACCACCGCCGTCTTTGCCAGCAGTTCCTCGAGCGGCAGTGACTGGCTCGCGTCGCGGGTGAAATGCAGCCGCATCGTGGAGTGCTCGCCGAGCGCTGTGCGGACTTCGAGGTGCTCGACCTCGCTGTTCCGCAGCTCGAGTGAGTCGCCTATGGTGACCAGGAGCTTGACTTGCATGTCGCGGATCCGGCCAATTGGCCGGTGGGCTAGAGGGCGAGCTGACGGTGGACGATGGCGTCGTCGTCGGTGGTCTGCAACGAGACATCGAGCTGGATCTCTCCCGAGGCGATGGCGCCTCGCCGCACGCTGGCGGAGGAGACCTGCACCCAATCGATCCCCAACTGCTCGAGTGCGGTGTTCATGGCCTGCGCCACCGCTCCCTGATCGGTTACGGACACGTTGATGGACTCGACGAGATCCGCCAACCCGAACCACGCGGCTTCGGGCAAGTCGGCTGTGCGGGTGGCGATCATGGCGCCAAGAACCCGACTGACCGCGTCGATCCGGTCGCCACGGGCGAGACGCCCCGACGACTCGAACTGCAGGGGAACTGAGACGCTGTCCATTCAGAGACGAAACGGGAGCCGGGCGGTTGGGGTGCAACCGCCCGGACACGACATCACTTGGTGAACTTGTGCTTGGCGACGTTCGCTTCGTCGAGCGTCACCACCAGTTCCATGTACAACATGTTGTTGTACGAGGTCTGGCTCTGCATCACGCCGCCCTTGCCGGCGAGGTCACCACCCGTGCCCGGCAAACCGGCGAGCGAGGGATTGGTGAACTGGAAAATGGAGATCCACCCCTGGAATTCCGACGCGGACAGCACCTTGTCGCCGTCTTCGAGATACCAGGTGATTTCCACCTTGTGCAGCGGATCCTTCGTTTCCGTGGCCATCTTCCAGAGATCGACCAGCGCCTGCTGGCTGAGGCGCGAGATGTCATGCGGATCGACCCAGACATAGGCGCGAGCCTGCATGGACTCTCCGATACGACGTCCAACCTGATTGGCCGAGCGCGACAGCGCGTACTTCACTTCGAGGGGAAAGCATTCAACGCCGTCGATCTTGAGCTTGACGCGCTTGTACGTAGAGCCAGCCATGGAAGTGCTCCTGATTTAGTGGGGGATTGCTCGGTGACAGCACCGATCATGTGTACAGCGCCGGAACCCGGCGAACCATTACAGACCAAACAACGACTTGATGCGGTCCAGGAGGCTCGGTGCTGGCGGAAGCTCCGGAGGACTGCCGCCAACGGTGGCCGCGCTCGGGGGCGCCGAGGGCTCGGCCACGGCGCTGCGGGACACCACGGGCGGTTCCGGTTCAGCGGCCGGAGCCGCTGGCGGCGGTGACGCGGACGGTTCGGCGAAGGACCGTCCAACCGAATGGAACTTGATCTTGGAGAAATGCGTCTTCGATCCGCGCGCCAGCCAATCACTGGAATTGGTCAGGTCGCGCTCGACCCGGACGCCCATGTCCTCATGCACGGAGCGCCGTACATCGTTTTTCGGTGTCGCCGGCTCCTCGGGTGACAAATGCGGATCGGACATAGGCGTGGGTCGATGAAAGGTGTCGACGAGGGCGCTCAGCCCTCGCCGCCCTGCTTCTTCCTGGGGACGTCGATCTTGAGGTTGAACGTCTCAGCCGGCCCGACTGGGAGGATCTCCAGTTCCATGTCGAGCACGCCCATGGCGAGCTTGTCTTCGTCCGGATCCCAATCGAAATGGAACTCATGAATGGTGCCGTTCTTCTTTTCCGCCTCGAGCATTTCCTCGATGGGATTACGGACCTTTTCTTTGACCAGCTCGCGGGTGAGGCGTTGTTCCGCCACTTCGCGCAGATACACGGCGATACGCCGTTCGATGTAGCGCAACACGCGGTACGACGAGAAGAACTTCATCACGCCGTTCGGATCTTCCGCCTGGGTGCGGCTGCCCATGAAGCACAGGTCGTTGTCGGCGTTGCGCACGATGGTGACCATCTGGCGCTCCATCGTGAGGTGCTCCATCTGCGAGACGCGCGGCTCGATGCGCGCCTTGTCAACCCCGCGAATCTTGCCGAACACCATACCGACCGGTCCCTGGGCAATACCGCCCCCCGTCGTACGATCCGTACGCGCCAGACAGCCGGCGAAAAGCATGGACGGCGGACCGAAGAGGTCGGCGTCGTCGGAATAGCCATCCGGCTGCTCGAACCAATGCTTCTCACGCAAACGGACGTATCCGGCGATGACCACGTCCGACGCGGCCTTGTCTTCCGGACGCTTCAGGAATTCGTAAGAGCCGCCATCCGTACGGAACTGATCGCTTAGGGCGCGGAAGTTCGGTTCGTCCTTGAGATCACCAATGAGGAGCATGCCCCACTGGCTCGTGATGTCTTCCAGGCGCTTACGCACCGTGTCGTTGATATACCCCGGCACCACCAGATTGCTGACGAACTGCCGGAAGTTGAACGAATCGTTGCGCGACTTGATGAATTCATCCAGCGCCACGATGGTGGAGCTGTCCACGTCGTTCTTGATGCAGGTGGCGTCGGCATTGAAAACGTAGAATTCGACAGGCGGACGCTGCACGCCGTCACGAGGATCGATGTTTTCGAAATAGACGTTGAGCTGCCGGTAGCTGCGCTCGACGGGGCGGAGCTTTTCGAAGAGCTTGGCCAATACCTCATCACGCACGCCTTCGAGCTTCTTGATCTCGGCGTCGAGCTTCGCCACGGCCTGCGCGTAGTTGTCCTCGGGGCTCAGCAGCTTGGAGAAGTTCGTGACGCGCTGCAGGAACTGGCCGGCCGACTCACGCGTGAAAATTTCCGAGAGTGGCGCACGAACCGGCGCCGGATGAATGACCGAGAAGATCTCCTCGATCGCCTTTCCAGCCGCCTTCTTGCCGATGATATCGGCCTTGGTGGCAGTAAGCACGTTGTCGCTCATTTACTCGGTCCCTTCGCTGCTGAGGCGCTGCAACTGGTTCTGGAAATCGCCGAGGGCATCGATGATTTCCTGGCGCTGTTCCTGCTTTTCCCACGCACGCTTGACGGCGAGAACGGAGAAACTTTCCCGCATGCGATGCAGCAGATCGATCTGCATCTGCAGATCGGCGATATCATTGCGCTTGCCCGGGGTGCGCGAGCGGATCTGCTTGGGGTCGAAATCCTTGAGGCTCTTGAACTCCAGCTCCGCGACGAACTCCGTCCCTTCGTCACCCACCGTGGTCCGGAAGTCGAGTTCGGGTTTGTAGGCCGCGAACGCGTCCTGCAACGAACTGATTTTCGTGGGGGCTTCGTCTTCCGGGGCTTCCTCGCCGACACGATCGAAGGTCATGGGCAACAGGGTCGCGGTGGTGTCCGTAGGCACCTGTCGCGGCGCGGAGCGCACCCCAGTGCGCGTAACTTTGGTGACCGGCATGGCCGTCAATCCTCCAGCGGGAAATAGTTGAAAGCGGAAACGAAGTACGACTGCCGGCGGGTCAATGACGACTCACCCGACCGGACAGCAGATGATCACGACGAGCAGTGATATAGGTCACCGGCGATAAACGTGCAAGGAACGGTCGCGTTCACACGCCGATTACCGGGAATTCCGCGGTGTCGACATGTGGGCCGCGCGGCGCGACTTCCTTGACCCCACGCCGCAGTCCTCCGGCGGAATCCGCTGTCCCGCTCACGGCGGGGACGTCGGCCGCATCACGGCGTACGTCGCGCTCGATGACGACTGGCGGCCAGAGCCACCGCGGTACGATCAGCCAACCCGCGGCGCAGAGCAGCAGCAGGAGTCCAGCGTACAGGGCACGTCCCGCGAGCATCCCTCCGCCGTCCACATCCCGCCCTTGCGCCCACGCCGCGCCGAGCGAGGAGTCGGTCGCGAATTCGAACGCCGGGAGCGCCAGCAACGGTGGGGTCCAGGCGATCGGCAGGGTCATTTGCGAGCGGGTCGGATCAGAAAGCCCCGCGTCACGTACGATACGGCCAAGCGTGGCGACTTCTTCCGTTGTCCAGAAAACGACACGTCGCTCCTGCAAATCCGTGCGAATCGCGAACAGCTTCGTGGCGATACTCCCGGCGGCATCGGCGGTCGTGAGATACGGCGCTGTCGATCCGATGGCGAGGGAGTCGAGTTGCGCTTCGGGGATGTTGTCGCCGATGCCGAGGAGGACGGGGTCAACCCCCGCTTCCCGCAGCGCGGTCGTCGCGGCCACGAGGCTATCGTTGGGGAGCAGCGTGCGGTCCTGGCCCACATCGTTGCGACCGTCGCTGACGACGAGCAGCAGGGCCCGAACGTTCGTCCGGGTCTTGCGCTCGCGCGCGATGCGCCGCGCGGCGGCGCGCACCGCCGAATACAGCGCCGTGTTGGCCTGCGGCGACGGCGCGGGGATACGGGCGAGGTCGGCGAGTGCCTGTCGTGCAGGACGGAACACGGTGGCGCCGATCGTGGCATCTACCCGTTCGCTGCCGAACGGTGCGATCGCCACGCGGACGGGGAGGTTGTCGGCGGCCAACTTCGACAGGAAGGCATTGAGGGCGGTGCGGGTGCTTTCGAAGCGTGTGACGGCGGCGGCGCCGCCGCCGCGGGCGAGCATGCTCCCGCTGACGTCCATCAGAATGAGCAGATACGCGGGCTTGAATGCACCACCGGCGAGTTCGTTGCGGTCCTCGACGAACGACGCGTTGCCCATCCGCAGGCTGCGGGTGCGTTCGGCCCCCCCCTCTGGCGTACTGCCCTGCGGCAATTCACCAACGAGTTCCACACAGACCGCCGCCGACGCCGGGTGACAGCGCCGTAGCCGCGTTTCGACCTGTGCGGTCGCGGAAGGTTGTGCCGCGAGGGGACCCGCCAGACTCAGGGCCGCGCAGAGCGCTGCGGACCATCGCATGCGCATCACGCGACCTCTCCAACCACGTGGAGGCGCCAGCGGGTTTCGCCCACCTCCACCGACTCCCCGTCGCCGAGCAGGACGGCGCGTTCGAGTGGGGTACCGCTGATTCGGGCGGCGGCTCCACGTGTCGCGCCCGGTGACACCTCGACCGGTGTCACCACGACCCGCGCGCCGTCGAACCACGCGTAGGCGACGGGGCGTTCCGGGCGCCCTGTACGGCCAATGGCGGCAATGGGTGTTTGCATCTGATCGGTCAGCACAGTCGTCCGCGCGGCGAGCACGCCGACGAGCTTCCGCTCGACGGCTTCCACTTCGAGGAATGCACGTCCGCTGCGCAGCGGCCAGGCGACTATGGCGTAGCCCAGGGCGGCGCCACAGGTAAGGAAGCTCACGCCCTGCCAGAGCGCCGTGGGGCCTGGGAAGTTGAAAACGATGGCGGCGAAGAGCCCGCTCCCGATGGCAAAGAGCGCTGTGATCGCGAGCAGCGAGGCCCGCCGCGTGGTGAGCAGGGCGAGCGCGATCCCGGCGCCGGCCACGGTGAGCATCCAGGCGAGAATACGCAAGGCAAACAGCGCCCCGTAGCTGGGCGCATCACCGGCGAGTTCGCGCAGCGAGAGCGCGGCGCCGGCGCCGAGGGCGGCTCCGAGCGCGCCCGTCGCGAGCCCGATGATCGCGGCGGTGGCGGCCGGCTGGAAGCGCCGATAGGCACTGAAACCGTGCAATGCGGCCCCGGTGATCCCTCCGAAGAGCAGCGCCGCGAGGAGGTCGAGTGCGGCGTAGGAGAGCGGCAGCCGGGAAATGTCGGTAATGAGCAGCCCGATCATCCAGGCGACGGTGGCGGCCGATGCCCCGAGCAGGGTGCCGGCGTAGCCCGCCTTGGTGAAATAGTGCGCGGCCACAATGGTGTGGCTTTGCACGGGCCGGGGGCGCATGCGCAGTTCGAGGGGGCGCGCCACCTGCAGCCCCAAATCGCGCGGAGAGCGGCGGAGGTCCACCTCGGCGCCGTTCCAAAGCACGACCAGCTCGTCGTCGGGGGCGCCCTGAATGACCAGCCCGCGCAGTCGCATCTCTTCGACGACTTGCGGGACCTGCACCTCGAGCGGGGCGTCGTCGTCAAAGGTGAAGCGCGTGGCCTGCGGGCCATCGAGCGACGCAAAGGTTACTTGATAGGATGGCACTGCTTCAATGCGAAAGATGTAAGCCGCGACCGACTAGCGGCAATAGTGTTACGTCTGCAGCTGAGGCGCAAGCATATGGTGCTGTGGTGCGGCAACAGAGCACCGATGGCCGAACCGCCCACGGCTCCACATATTCACATTCCCTCCTCTTTGACTTTGCACGAGAATGCCACGACCTGACGCTCCGCCGGAACTGCTTGCGTTGCTTGAAAGGCCGGAGGCCCTCGCGCAGATGACTCGCCAGGGCCAATGGCCGTTCAAGGGGTATCGCGTCTCGTCGGCCGGCCCTGTTCGGCTCGAGTTGAGCGGCGGTGTCGTCGAGGACACCGACATGGACCTGCTGCAGTTCTCGGCGCTGCGACTCGCCAACGTCGAGTTTCGCGATTGCGCGCTTTCCCAGCTCCAGGCGACGGCGCCCATGCTCGTGAACGTCGTGTTTGCCCAATGCCAGATCGAGGGCGTTCGGCTACGTGGTGGTACCATTCGCGACATGACGGTATCAGGGGGGCTCTTCGCTGACGTGACCGTAGCCGATGCGACGATTGACGGCATGACGCTCACGGCGGCGGAAGCATCGGCGATCGGGCTTGAGCAGGTACGCCTCAAGCGCGCGACCGCGACTGACACGCGCTTGTCATCGGTGCAGCTCGAGGAGTGCCACATTGAATCGCTGACGTGTACGGGGTGTACGCTGCATCAGGTACGGGCGAGTGGCGGGGTCTTCGACACCGTTCGCATCACCGGCGGCGAGGTGGTGCAGGGGGAATGGTCGCACGTCGTGGTCGGGACGCTCGCGCTGCATGATGTCGTTGTCCGGTCGTTCCGCTTCGGCGAGGGGAGTGTAGACGAGTGCACTATCGCCGGTGGTTCCGATGTCACCGGGCTCGCGATGATTGCGCAGACCGTCGGCCGCGTCGCCATTACGTCGGTCAAGGCGCTGGTGGAGCCGTCGTTCATCGGATGCGTGGTGAGTGAGGTGAGCATGGCGGAAACGGCCGTGCACGGCCCGAGGTTTGCGCGATCGGCCGTGGAGCACGGCGTTCGCTTTGAAGCGTGCACCGTGGAAGGACTCGACCTTGCCGGCGCGTCGCTGACCCTCGGTCATCGGGGCGGCAAGCTCGCCGGACCCCAACAGGTCGACGCGGCCCGAATCGGCGCTTGGACACTGGCGCAGTGCGAGCTTGACGCGTCCGTAAAACTCGTGGGCACACCGGCGGCGCTGGCGAATGTAGACGCTGCGCTCATGAGCAGGCGCTGATCGATGGCTTTCACCCCTATACGTGACGATGTCTTCCGCGCGGTCGGTCCTGATCCGCGCCAGCCGATGATCCGTCGAACAGCTCGCAGCGCCGCACTCACCGTACTCATTGACTGAATCATGTTCCCAGCTGCCCGACTCATGGACATGCACGTGTGCCCGATGGTCACTCCAGGGGTGCCACCGGTACCGCACGTGGGGGGCCCCATCGTTGGACCGGGCGCCGTCAAAACGCTTATCGCCGGACTGCCGGCGGCGATGGTCGGTGCGCAGTGCGTATGTGTCGGGCCGCCGGATGTGATCATCAAGGGGTCCTTCGTGTGCCTCATCGAAGGCAAGCCTGCCGCGCGTGTGACCGACACCACGGCACACGGTGGAACCATCACCGTTGGGTGTCCGACGGTGCTGATTGGCGACAGCGGAGGCGCCGGGAGTCCGCAGGCAAGAACGATGTCCGAGGGGCGGTCCATTGCGGCGTCGTACACCTCCTGCAACTGCAACAGCAAGTCGCAGGGCGAGATCACCACCGGGACCCACGCCGACGGGCCAACATTCGGGCCAGCAACCCCGCCGCCCACGCAGGGCTCCCGCACGCCGCCGACACCCGCCAAGCGCAGCTGGATCGAGGTGGAGGTCGTGGACGACGGCGGCAAGCCGCTGCGCGGCGAGCGCGTGCAGATAAAGGACGCCGAAGGCAAGACGCGGGAGCTGTTCACCGACGAGAAGGGGATCGTGCGCATGGACGACATCGCCCCGGGTTCCGCGGACATCACGATGCCCCACTTGGATCAGGATCTGTGGAAGCCCGTGTGACCGATCCGAACGTCTTCACCCGCGCTGAGGACCAGGTGTGGCTTCGGCGTACGATGCGACTTGGCCATCTGTGGGCCCTCATCGACGCCTGCGACATTCCCGATATCGCCCACGTGCTGTTGCCGCTGCGGGGGAAGCAAGCGGCGTGTCTCTACGACGGGACGCCGGAGCAGAACGACTGGGCTATCGGCGGCTGGATCGTGCGTTTGGACGAAGGGCTGCTTCAGTGGGTGCGTGACACGCTGCCGCGTGATTCATGGGGGATTCTACTGGAGTCGCGACGCACTTTACCCGAGCTGCTACAGCACTTCCAACAGTTCGTGAAGGTGCAGACGCCGGATGGAAAGGCGCTCTTCTTCCGCTTTTATGATCCGCGGGTGCTGCCGCTGTATCTCGAGCACGCACCGCCTTTGGAGCGCCGTGCTTTTTGCACCGGCATTGTCCGGCTCGGTGGTTGGGACGCCGAGGAACTCCTCACCTGGTGGCACGATCCTGCACCGGAGCCTGCCGCATGACCATGCCCGCCCCGAATGCGCCCATGACTCCGGCGCCGCTCACGGTGTCTCCGGAGATGCTGGAAAAGATGCAGGTGGCGACTTACCTCGACTTTGAGACGCGTGTGCTCAGACATCTACGCATCCACCATGCCGACGAGGTGACGCTTCGTAGTGATGAGGCCCTGCGCGGCGATATTCGGCATGCCGTCCAGATCGCGGACGGCTATGGGTTGAGACGCGAGTACCCGGTCGTTCTGATCGTGTTGCTGGAGCTGTTGCTCGGACGCGACTTCGACCTCCGGCCCCGCCACGCGCGGGTGGTGGCATTCCTGCGCGACCGCAGCCGCTCGGAAACCGAGCGTGCAGAGATCGCTTATGACTGGGCTGTGGCAAACCTAAATCAGACCAATGAGTAAGAAGCCCTCCAACTGGCAAGAGGGTACCAATCGTACCCGCACGAAAAAGGGCGTGGTCGTAGAGTTCGACCTTCCGGAGACTCGTGCCCGAAGCAACACGATCGTCGCGCGTGATCATGACCGCGAAGATCAGGGCACGCAGGACCAGCAGTTGACGCCGAATTTCATGCTCAGTCAGTTCGCCGTGTCGGACGCCTACCCCGACCTGATTAAGGTCAGCTACATCCCGGCGCGCTTCATTCCGGTCGCGACGAACCTGGCTCGTCTGCTTGAGGTGGTACAGGATCACGTCGGAATGCCCCTGCGGATCCTCTCGGGCTACCGGACGGCGCAACTGAACCGCGCAGTGAAGGGAGAGAAGTACTCCGTGCACTGCCACATGGGCGCGGCGGACATCACGTGCGACAAGCCGCGAGCGCTTTTCGAGGGCATCCTCGAACTGATCAGCAGCGATGCGCTGTCAATCGCTACGAAGAGCGAGAAGCCGGGCGCGCTACCCGTGTGGTTCTTTGAACGAGCCGGGCAGATTATCTACTATCCTGAACGCAATTTCGTGCACTTCGCGTTGACATCTGCGAAGTTCTCGGAACCGACGCCGTGCCTTACGTGGCGCGAAAAATACAAGGCATATGCGTTCACGCCGGACAAGCAGGAACTTCATCGGCTGCTCGAGAACTGCGAAGAGCCTCCAAAGACACGGGAGCGACGCGGGTCGGAACCGCCGCCTCGTCCCGTGAACGTCGTTTCGGAGACCGATCGGCGCTTTCTCGAGCGCCATCCCGATCGTCGCCAGCCCGACGGCAGCGTGAGACCGCTGAGCGAGACACGCAAGGAGGACAAGCCACTGATTCGAGAGTGGAACGCCATCCGTCGCGAAGTGGAAGGCGAGCCCACAGCCCCGAAGCGTTCACGGAAGGCCAGCGCGCGCGCGTCAAAAAAGGCCGCTAGTGAGTCCTTTTCGGGTGCGGCAGTAGACAGCCCGCCCGTTGGATGCGCCGGGAAGCGCCCGCCGTTGGATCGACAGGCTATCGCCAATGCGCCGCTCGACCACAAGCCTCCTGAGCGCAGGCGCGCGGCGGCAGTGGCGACTCCGCCCTCGGCGCATTCCGCTGCCGACCCCCCTGTCACGCGCGACCATCCACCGATTGCAACGCCGAGCGAGCGGAACGCGCCCGATGTCTCTGAGCGTCGGTGCATCGTTACCCGCGTCGAGGTGACATGCGAGCATAGACGCCGCTCGCGCCATGGCATGCTGGAGGTGGTGGCAGACGACGAACGTGAGGTTGACCGCGTCTATGGCGAAGTCCGCAATCAGCAGCCGTGCTCTCTGCATCCAGCATGGAAACTGACGAGCACCGACCCATCGGAACTTCCGGCGACGCGGCAACGCTCCGGCGTAGGCACGGCGCCGCCGCCGTCCTCGGTTCAGACCGACCAGAATCCCGACCCCTCAATGGTCGGCAAGTCATACGGATTCGACGTCAGCAAGTACGAAGTCGAGGACAGCGGGCTCGGTGAAGGCGACATCGAGGCCATCGCCCGCGATGAGATGGGGAAGTTCCTCGCCTTTCAGAACACGCCGCCGATCGAGCACCGTCTGGCCGTCGCGGCGTGCGCCGGTACAGAGCAGATCGTTAGCGTATTTGTGTATCCCACGGGCGAAGTCGAGTACGAGTTCACGCCTGAGAACATTGTCGTGGCAGTGTTGGGCGAGCTCCTCGGAGACTGGGCACGGAAGATTGGCGCGGCCGTGGTTCGAGTGAAGCAGGCGATCGATGACCTGACGAAGGGCAGCGACAGCGGGCGAGGCGACGATGGTGGGGAGGAGGAGGAAGAGGAAGAGGGACTGTCCCTCACCGTCAAGCAATCCTTTGCGGAACACACGGACAGCCATCTGGTCTACTGCAAGCAGGAGCTCTCGCTTTCCGTGTGGGAGTGGGAGCCCGACGGCATCCACATTCCGCTGCTTACGGCGCCAGGGATCGAGGCACTGAGCGGGTACGTACGGGCGGGTATCTATCTCGTGTTCGAGGTCTCCGCCGAAGCGGGCTTCGCGGCAGAGCGACACTTTTTCCCTGCCAACAGCCGCTCTGTGTGGCCCGAAGTAAAGGGCACCATTTCGATCGAAGGCAGCGTGGCCATCGCCGGCGAGCTGTTCCTTATGTCTGAAGACATCGTCGATGCGTCGGTCTCGGCCAAGGTAACCTTGGAGTGCGCGACCAATGTTCGTCCGGAGGAAGCAAAACTGATGCTGGATGGGACGCTGACCTTTACACCACTGACGATCGTCCTCACGCTGAAAGCGTTCTGGGGCTTCATCGATCGCGAGAAGGAGTATCCGATCTCGAAAGAGTATGAATGGTCGCTGAAGCCGAAGGTCCTCGTTGACTGCAACAACTGGAGGCTGTTGAATGCCTGATCAGCGTCTGTTCGTCCTCGACGTCACGGCTGCGCTCGCCGAGTGGCGCGTGCTTGTGAACGGTCGAAAGGTGGCCCATGAGAAGGCCAGCAGTGATATCCGGCGGTCTGCCGTCATAAACTTCGCGATCCGTAGCGGCCGAAACACCGTGGCGCTCGCGGTTCGTCGATCAGATACGCGTGACGGAACCTCTGTGACTATCTCACCGCCGGTGAAGCTTTCGCTGAGCATTCGGGAGGGCGTGCGCGGCGCCGTTCCAGATTCCACGGGGCTGCGCGCCGAGTGGACACTGCGAGACCCGGTCGAAGTGCGCACACAGGATGGATGGGTGACCGTCTGGACGACAGAGTTCGACGCGGCCGTGCCGTGGCAAGCGAGCTGGCTCCGCGCGACCCCGCGTGCCTCCGATGCCGAGTGCGAGCTCCTGCTGGCTCGCTACGGGGACGCGCTCGCGGCACGTGACCTCGCGGCTGTGCTGTCAATGCGCGACGCCCAGATTCGCGACGTGGCCGCAGCGCTCACGCTTCCACTTGAGCGCGCGCGGGAAAGGTTCGGGGAGGCGCTTCGTGCCCAGTTCGAGAGCCCGCTGTGGCGTGTGCGGCGCAGCGAGGGCATCCGCTTTGTACGTGAGGGGGAAGAACGCGTGATTCGCGCGGTCGATGCCAACGGCGCTCCCGTGCTCTGGGGGCTCACCGAAGGTGGTGAACTCCCGTTCGACTTCTGCTGCGCTGCGGTTGACGGTCGCTGGACGATCGTGGAGTGACCCCGTCCGAATTACGTCGCACGGTACCCCGCGGCGGCTCGTGAAGCGCACGCCCCAGGTCGACTGCTCCTCGCTGGCCGTGCGCTAACGCAGCAACTCGTGGCGTACTCGACCTACTCGAGGCCGTATCCGTCGCGCGCTTCTGTGGTCCATCATGTTACGTTCGCTGCGAGCGGAGCTTCCTCTGGTACCTCCGCCTGCGTCAGCCACTCCTCTTTCGCCACCACCTTGTACTTATTCTTGCGGGCCCAGAGCACCAACTCGCGGAAGTCGGCGAGATTCTCGATCAGGATGGTACTGCCATAAGGCATAAAGCCGATCAGGGGCAGACATCCTTTCAAATCTGGCTTGGCGAGAGCAAGATTACCCGCCTCGTCGTTGTGATGGATAAGGTTTCCACCAGGGTAACCGCCTTTTGCCTGGAGTGCGGTGTTAAGCCGCGTCTTGATGTGCATGACCCGCGCGCTCACGTCACCATAGCGGTAGTGCTCGTCGAGGCTATCATATTCCTCCTTGCCCTTCTCATTCATCGGCTTGTCGTTCTCGTCACGCTTGTACCGCTTCTGCTTGGGGTTGTCCGCCTCCCGTGTCACCAAGCGGGTATCGACCTCGTCCATGCGCGCAACTCCGCCCGCGAGTTTCGGCGCGCCCGGGCGGACTCCGTCCTCGGTCTCCTGCCTCTGCTGAAACATCTTGCTCTCTGAGGAGAGACGATTCATGGCACGATGATGCGCAATCATCGCGTCGTTCTCCCGTGGCCACGTCGCAAACAGATCGTAGTCGGCCGTGACACACGCCTTGAATCCCCGAGCACCGGTGCCCGGGTTGATCATCCCTAGTACAGCCTCGTACCCGTTGACGACTTCCGGGGTGACTCCTGTTGGGTAGCGTTGCTTGTAGGGTTTGCGGTCATCGCCAACACAGACGACGAAGGGTTCGGGGACATTCGCGTCAATACAGACGACGTAGTGATCTGTTGCGCCCTTCAACCACGAAAAGGAGTCTTTATCGCTGACCACTTTCGTCGGCACAAGGCGGTAGGCAAGCGTAGTCTTGTACACCTTGCCCCCTGGGACCTCATTGCCTTCGTCGTCCTTTTCGTTCTCCGTGTACATGGCTGTACCGGAGAGTGTGCCGTCGGAGTTCGAAACCAGAGACGAAATGAAGCGTTGATTCATCAGGTACTTCACACGTTGCTGAGAAATGACAATTGGTTTGGCACCCGCCTTCCATTCAGGGTCGCGCACGTCACCGAAAAATTCTTTCTTAATGCCACCGTGAAGTGCTTCGTCCGTCCAGCCCTGATTCTTTTCCCAAAACTTATAGGATTTGGTCAAATGTGGATCGACGCACACGAAACCCGCCATCGGTCCCCAATTACAGGACTTCGTATCGATGCGGAAGCCCTTCATACTGTAGTTCTCCGCGATTAGTCCGGCTGACGTGACGCCAGGCTCCCGAAACAGGATGATCGCATCGACGTTTTCAGCGACCTCTGCACAGCACTCAGCATGCTCTGGTAGGAAGCCTGTTCGTTCACAGGCAGCGAAGCGATTGAGTCTCATTTTCACTTTGTGTTGTCCCCTGTCGTGGCGCGATAGCGCTTCGCGCGTGTCGTGGTCCGCTTCACCAGTTTCCTTAAGCCCCATCAGACGCTGAAAATGCTTGATGGCCGGCTTGAGCACCTCTTCTTCAGTGGGTTCGCCAATACCGTGGGACAGCAGCGCAAGATTCTGCAAACGTTGCGCGACACCAGAGGGCTCGGTGACGGGATTGAGACCACCGACCAATAACGGAATACTTTCCGTATCGCCATTCGTTGTAAACGATACGATGACGCAGCACTCATGGTACGGTATACTCTGCTCGATGAAGCCTTCATCGTCTGTCGTGCCCTTGAAAAGTGTACCATCGTCCAACGCCAACGTGTATGGCTGATTGGCGCGGGACTCTTCGGCGATAGTAAATCGAACCCTGAGTGTCCGTTTCCGCTCTGGTACCTCGATCCGGTGGCGCGACTCAGTGTCGCGAGAAATCGATTGACGTCGAAGTTTCGGGAGCACCAACTTGTCGTTGGGGTTCAGCAAGTTGCGGGTACGCCCCCTCTCAATGAGCTCGGCATTCTCGGGCATGTTGAGTACGGCGTCCGTAGGAACCCCCCTCTCGAAAGCCATCGTCTCCATCGTCGCTAAGTCCGGAGCCGAAAAAGCCCTTTTTGTCTCATTCGTCACTCCGGCCGGAGCCGGATGAACCTTACGGTTGCGCATCAGAGGAAGAAGCGAGAGGGAATCAACTCGAGCCACGCAAGCAAGACTGTGGCGAGGACGACACCGGCGAGAGAACCCGCGACGGCACCCAGTACGCCGCGACCTATCGGACGCAGAAGAATCGCGGCGAGTGGGAGCGACAGCAGCGGCAGGAGGTATGCGGCAATCAGAAGTGCATCACGTCGAGGGCCGGGTTCTGCATTCGGCGCGTTGACGGGGATCAGCAGGAGCTGACAGAGCAGCGTCCAGCCGAGCGACCCCGACGCCGCGAAGGGGAGAGGGCGTGCGGATCCGACTCGAAACGTGATAACGAAGGCGGATAGCGAAAGCACGGTGTAGCAAACCGTTCGCGCGTTGATCATCATCACGGCCGCGTTCTCCCTTCCGTTGTGATCGAAGATGTGTACGTACCACGATACGCTTGCTTTCGATGACTGAAGGAGGGTTGCTCAACCACCGGTCGACTGTTGGAAGTATCGTTCTCTGACATCGAATTCGACTTCGCGCAAACGACCCACCTATTCGAACCGATCGTCGCCACATCCCGAATCATCACTTCAAAGATCCACCACGAATCCCAGTCGTAGCGAGCCTTCAGCGCCTGACGACTGACCCGCGGAATCATGTCGGCGGATTCCGTGACATCGTCAACCGAGAAGCGGACGGCAAGGAACCGGTCGTTTGAGGTCGGGATTTCGTCGATCCATTGTTCGATCTTGGGTAAGTCTTGGACTGAAACATCGTAGACTGGAAGGACGCGTTGCTGGACCTTCTGCGTGCGTCCCGACGGGCTAGTGGTCGGCACCCGAACGTCGATCCAGCTGTCGCGCGACCATTGTTGCGCGGCCTTGTCTGGTGGCACCCGACCAATGAATCGTACCTCGGAGGCGTTGATCCCGTAGCGGGACCAGCGAGGATCCAGATTGACGGACATGCCTATCGGTCCGAGTGCCTGTCCGGACCGGCGACGCCACTTTGCGGGATAGCTTTCGAACTGGATCGTTGTGAATCCCTTCCAGACGGTCCCGTACTGATGGTGCACATAGTCGAATGCCACGGCGGCACGCGGTTTTGCTGTGGCAATCTCGCTCCGCTTCGTGGTTACCTTCGACAGCTTGCCTCGGTTCGTCAATTCCAGCAGGGAACCTGCCGCCGCGTCGCTCCCCCACGCGCTGAACTCGTCATCGACGTTCGATCGCGGCAACGGCCCTGCGCTGTCGGAGAGCACGACGGGCAGTAGATCTCGCACATCGCGCGGTACTGCAAGTCGATCCTGGTGTCCGGAAGCCAAGCCCACCATGTGTACAGTGCCACCATTGGTCGAGGTCGGCTCGATGAAATAGAGTGCCTTGCGGTGCGAGTGGCCGTTAAGCAGCGCAGAAAACTCGCCCGGTCTCGTTCCAGTGTACAGGTATGCTTCGTCCCGTCGGTCCTGAAACGTTCCGTAGTCGTAGTCGCTGTATGGTGCGACACCGGTGAAGCCAATTTTCCCATGGCGAAGTTTGCCGTTCTCGGGAGACTCGGGAATGTCCTCCAGGAAGCTCGCCAGCGTGAAGTGCGATACCAGCAACGTCGGCCGCGTCGCATCAAAGCCGTTTTGGATCAAGTTCAACTGGGAGAGTCGCATCCCGTCACTGGCCCGAGGCAGGTGGCCAATTCCCTGTCCGTTCGGAAGCGACAGCATGTTCTCAGATTGCCCCCAGCCGAGCGCGACAACACGCTGCTTGGGAAGCTCTATCGCGCAGTCGGAGAATGGACTGAAGATGGTGTGGTACCAGTCCAGCCATTCGGGATTGAAGTTGAACGCGTTTGTGAATTCGTGGTACGATGGTCCAAACGCCAGGATGGCTTCGTAGAATGTGAGGTTGTGGTCGGCAGCGATGCCGTCGTTGGCGAGCTTACGCTTCAGTCGGGAGTTGATGACGCGCGGCGAGATCCCATAGCCGTCGGTGTACGCGTCGTGATTACCAGTAATACCGAGCATGGGGAGTTCACGTCGAGATACGACCTCCCGAAAGAGGGTAAATGCGGCAATCATGTCTGGCCCTGCCCGGTAGTGCTTACGGTAATCCCCGTCCAATCCTACCTGATTCCACACGGCGCACGCTGAAACAGGCAGCAATGCTCCAGGCATCGGCGTGGCGTTCCGGATATGGTCCACCACGTCGCCTCCCATCACGATGCAATCGGGGCGTTCCGCACCTTCGCCGGCCATGAGAATGTCGCCGATGCTCCGATCGTATCGGTGCACGAGCGCACCCACCGGCGGATACTCGTCCAAATCGGCGGGCTGGCCGCGCTCGTCGCTCTTCTCAATCACACGTGCGGGGGACTGGGCGAGCAGGTCTTGCCGCATGTTCAGATGCAGGTCCGTCACATGCAGAAAGCGTTGCAGCAACGGTGGAGCCTCCGCTGTAAATGGTCCCTCGTAGACTGCGATCGGATGGTGCGCGAGGAGCGGACGATCGTCCTCGACGTGTTCCGGAAAAATCCGAAAACCGTGTGCAGCCTCCTCGATTCTGAATGTCAGCGGCTTGGTGAATGCGCCTTCACCGCGGCGCTTCAGGAGAGTACCGATCGCGCGATCACTTTCGTCCTCGACCAGCGGCCCGTCATTCGCGCCCCGTTCGCAGGTCAGGAGTGCATCCTTTCGCACTCGAACGTCCCAGAACTCAAGGTCGTCCATGGCTGCAAAGTGTTTGTTCCAGAGTGGCTGCAACACGCCGCTGAACGAGTCCGTCTCGAGCAACGTCCCGTGGTCGCCCAGATCGACCGGAGTGATCTGCTTCAGAAGGATTGCATCACCCACCGACGAAAAGAGCGGTTCCATGGCCGGTCGCGCGCGTCGTGTCCAGCGCAGGTTGCGCCGGAAAATCAATCGCTCGTTGATAATCTGGCAATTCGTGACGTCGGTGTTCGTCGAACTGAACTTGCCTGAACGCGGAGCCGCGATGACCAGCTGCAGATACTCCTTGATGTTGCTGGAGGTCTTGTTGAGCGGCGATTCCGCGAAGTACATCGCGGGCGTGAGAAAGGCGGGATAGAGAATGGCCGCCTTGACGATTGGCAGGGTCACAATCATGCCCCCGTGCTTACCATCCGCCACGGGGCGCTTCACATCCGCGCGACCTCGTGATGCCCAGAAGCAATCGTATAATTTCGGTGGATTTGCCATGCTCAGATACTCCTCCGTAATGCAACCGCTGCCAACAGTTGATTTGCATCAACGTCGCCTCGTTCGAACCGCAAAGCCGATTGCGCCGGCGTGCGAGAGAGATTCATGCCGAAGACCTTGTTGTTGAATATCCGCCGCCGAACAGTTACACCGTACAATCGACGGCTGCGAAGTCTACCTGGTCCAACTTTCTGTCCACGCTGGCTCCGTCCATGCGCAGCGTCGCTGGCTCACGCCTGCACTCGGCAGCCGCGAAAGGGTTTGGCTCCCACATGGAAAAGGCGCGCAAGCGCGTCCGGCGACTTCCGGAGGGCGAGCAATTCGGGCGGACCATCTGGGCGCGACATTCTTCACATCAGGTGAGCCAACTCTTGATGAGTGTACAGCGTAATCGGCGACCTCGCCAGCACTTCGCGGCGAGCGGCGGCGTGACCCGGTGCGACCCGGCGGGGCCCATCTGACGGGCCGGTGGGCGTGAGTGAGGCGCGTGACGTTTGTTGGGAATGTGGACTGTCAACACCAATAAGAATTGCACACTTTCACCAACAAGAATTCACCGGGGAGACGGGAGATAGTGAGCGGCCAAGTCCTGCGTAGACACCCCTGACTATTAAGAGAGCGAGGGTGTAAGATCTTCGTCGCCAACGGCATTCATGGAATAGCCGACGTCACGACTTCGGGCTCCTCCCCTTTCTTCCTACGGTTTAGAACATTCGTGTCATTCGCGACGCCCGCCCTCCAAATCGCGCCCGCTCAATGGCAGACGCTGTCCGCCTCCGTTTCAGCGCGCTTCCGGGTGACGCTGCTGGCTCGGCTGCAAGAGAACCATCCCGAGTGGCTTGCCGCCGAGTCGCCGGAGATTCGGGAAGGTTATGTGCGCCATGCGATCATCTATCTAGAAACCCTCCGCATCGACGGTGAGACTGAGGTGTCGCAGATTCTGGAGGCTTGTGCGGCGCAACAGGTTCCATGGCCTTGGCCGGCACACATCCGTGAGGTCTTGGCCGAGGACGGACGGACCGCGACGGATAGAAGTGTGGCCTTCGTGCATGAAGCGGCGCTCGGCACTCATCGGCTTACAGTTCAGGCTGCGCGCGTGATTCTCGCGGAAGAGGGTCTGGAGATGCGCCCGTGACGATATCGGCCCCCGCCGCGACTTGCCCGCTCACGCAGCAACCAGCCGGCGCGCCCGCGGCGCGCCCGCGCCCGATCGTGGTAAAGTACAACGTCTTCTTCGACGGAACGGGCAATAACTGGTACAATGTTCGGGAACGGGAAATGGCGGAGCGCGAGGGCTCCTCGGACCCGCGCTACGCAGAAGGGAGCTACCAGAATGAGGTTTCCAACGTGGCGCGCCTTTTCCGCTATCGCCCACCGCGCCGCGCGGAGGGTGAGGAGCGGGAAGCATCGTTATATGTCCAAGGGATTGGCACGTCGCGCGCGGAGTCCGACTCCGGGTCTGGGCAGGCCCTTGGCATGGGCTCCACGGGCGTTGTTGATCGGGTCTCATGGGCGTACAACCAGGCGGCACGAGACATTGCCAGTCTCGCACCTGACCCAGAGGTACCGCTCACCGTAGAGATTCGCGTGTTCGGATTCAGCCGAGGAGCGGCGGCAGCGCGTCATTTCGTCTATCGGGCGGTGCAGGGCAATTACCTGAACGAGACGTTAGCCCGCCGCCTCGTCCGGGCCAAGGGCTACACCCAGCTGACACTGTCAGCGACGTTCGCCGGGTTGTTCGATACCGTCGCTTCGCTGGGCGTCTATCATGGCAACGACGTCCGCGAACTCGACCTCGATGCCATACGCCACGTGACGTGTCGGGTGGTGCAACTCGCGGCGGCCGACGAGTTCCGCGACAACTTCTCGCTCACCGACATCAGCAGTTCCGAGAATGGGATCGAGGTATACCTACCTGGTGTGCACTCGGACATAGGTGGCGGCTACCGCGACAGCCCCACCAACGACGAGGTCAACCTGCTCGTCCTCGAGCTGCCTTGGAACCCCGTGTACGAGTCCCAGTTGAACAGCTCGACTTCCATGCTCCTCAACACGCTGACGGGGGCGGAATCCCCTATGGTCACCCAGCGGCGTGAGTGGAACGCGCGCCTTGATCAAGACCAAGAGTGGTGGCTACGCCACGGTTGGTGCCGAACCACTGACCAGTTCAGCCGCACGGCGAACACGCTAAGCATCACCCGTCGGCGCCTGCGGTACCACTACCAATTCATCCCCCTCCACATCTTGGCGCGCTTCGCCCGTCGGGACGGGGTGGGCTTCACCGACGCGCTGGAGGAGAACACGCAGGTAGATGCCAATCTGGCCGCGCTGCGGACCCCAAGCGGACAGACGGTAGAGGAGCATCTGACAGCGTACGCCGAGGGCGGGCGCAGCAGCGCCGCCGATTGGCGCACGCCGCACGATTGGCTCACCCGCTTGCGCGCTGGCTGGTTCCATATGTCGGCGCACTACACAGCGATGTACGGCCTCGTCACGCCCATGCAGCCCCTTTTCCGTACGCTGTCGGGTGAAATCGGAACGGACTGGACACACCGGCAGCATGGCAGACGCGCGAGGCGGGTATACCGTGGATAGATGGGCTCGATCGACCCTCGTGCGCGCGGGCCTGCTCGCGACCCTCGCGTGTCACGGCTCGCACGATACAGCAAATTCTCCCTCCGACCGCAACGTAGATAACGCGATGTCAACTGCCTTCGAATGGTATCCGAGTCTCACAGGCCCAACGAATCTCCCAATGAAGGCGCTGCAGGGAGCCTTCACGTTACGGGATGGGAAAAAGATCGGGTTGCCCACCGAGGCCACCGTCGACCAGGGGTGGGGGGAACCTGGCGATACGGAACTGCGAGAGCCGCAATTCAAGGGTGTGCCGGTCCGTGTCGACGTGTTGTGGTTCTCATACGCGGAAGACGCATTTTATCGCGCCTCGCTTGCGCTCCCGGACGCTGTCATCGAACCGCTGCTCGCAGGTGAGTATGCGGTGCCGACCCCCGCTGGTACGGCGAAGTACGACGGAATCGTAGTGGGGCTCGCACCGGAGGGGATCATGTCGGTGTGGGTGACGGGGCCGGGCCAGCGCCGCCGGGTGGCCCAAGGGACCGGATCGCGAGAGTCCGCCGATTGGAAGACTTACCATCCCGACATGGCGATCTCGCGCGAGCAGCACATCTCCAACGAGCTCAGTCGGCGGCTCGGTGCCGACGCACTCGCGGCGCTGCGCCGTGCCCCGGTGACGGGGGCCTTCTGGCGCGACGCAGGGATCTCACGGACACTGCAGCCGGTGATCACGGGGGCCACGACCGTCGAGCAGGTGACGTGGCGGTTCGCCGATGGTGAGACGGAGCAGTTGCTCGGAAAGGCGGCGATGGCGCCGGAGGCTCGGCCGCGGAGCGTACCCACCGGCGCGTCAGTCACTTTCTCCCTCGCCGGAGGGATTCGCTACCGCGCCGAGGTATCGCTGAACGCGCCGACGATGTTGGCCTTGGCGCAGAAGCTTGCGGGAGACCGCACCGATGCTCCGCTCGTGGTGAGCGTGGATGTCAGCGGGGCGCCCGGGCGAATCACGGCGAGCGCTCGAAGTCGGGAGACCCTTGTACCCCTGCAAGGGGTGCGTTTCGAGATAGAGCAACGCTAAGGGTGCCTCATCGAGAGGCGTTTCCAGTGCGGTCACCTGCTCCGGTGATCTTCCACCAAGACATTGCGTACTGCGCTTATTGCGCCGTCCGAACGCCCCCTTGGCTAGGCCGCGGCTCGCCAGTCATGATGGCCGGCTTTGCGGTGGCCAGAGGTGGCCACCCGAGTTGGGTTTCCGTCGTGGGGCTCACGCGAGAAGCCGCGGGCTCCCATCTAGCATTCCGATCACGAGTGGAAGCTGTACTTCGTCTCCGGTTGCTGGATTTGCCAGCACCAGCACCGGATCACGCTCACCGCGGGTCACCTCAAGTAGGGCACCGTCTCTGAGTAGCCGCCATGACCACGTCTGGGGGTGAAGAGGCTGCACGAGATGGCCACTGCGAAGCTTCTCAAGCAGGACCTGCTTCATCCCGTCCAGCATCTCCTCGAAATTCCAATCGAACGCTGTGCAGGCATCGCGCAAGCGAGGTTCGTTTGCTTCCAGGATGGGTTCGACGCGGCCTTCGACAAGCGCACGATGGAGACCAACCACAAACGGCTCGACCGTCGAAATTGCCGCTAAGCGTGAAGGCCAGCGTTCTGCACGGGACCACTGCCAACGCGGTACCGCGTCGCCGACGACAAAGCCTACTTGGTACGTCCTCGGTCGCGCGGACCGTTCGACCTGCCACTCACGCCACGCAACGACCTCGCCCCCCGTGCTGCTGACCCCTTCCTTATCGGCGAACCGGACGATCTCCAGCCGAATGGTCGACAACCCGAGGTCTGTCTGAGCGGTCGGCTTGATCCAGTCCTCGAGGTACTTTTCGGCGAACGGATTTGGTCCCAAGACTGTCACCAGATCATTGGCGCCTGATTGGAGCAAGTGACCGATGTTGAAGGATCTGGTATCCGCGATTCCAGCGGGCAGATAGCACGCGGGAACGCCGTTAACGAGGCATTCGAGGCTCGCCGAGCCAGCTGTAATCCGCAACATGAATACTGCGTTCATCGTGCTGGACTCCTTCGTTCGCTACTTGAATCAAGCGGTACCATCTCGACGCTGGGCCGGTCATCCTCCTTCACCTCGGGCGCCGGCGATGATTGTTTTTCGAGATCCCATGTCCACCAGGGCTTCGCTTCTTCGATTGGTCCCTCCGTGGTGTACTTGAAGCGTCCCACGCCCATCACTTCGATGGTCGCCCCGAAGATCAAGGGCGTTCGGTTAAACTTCAACTTACCGCCAAAGACCTTACCGATGGTCCTGGCGTCTCCTGCTTCATATTCCTCGGGGACATCCGCGACGGAAACACCCGCCGCCCGAGCCGCCGTCGGATTTCGCAGCTCTTCCGGAGGAATACGGCCCGATGGCGCCTCCGCTCCGCCACAGCGACGACCAAGCAACCAGAATTCGTCGGCGTCCAACTCGATTCCGCATGTTGCGCTGAGCGCGCCCGCAACGATTTGGCAGCCTACTTTTGCACCGAGTTCCGCCGTGCCCTTGAGCTCACCCGTCGGCTTTACCGAGGTGTTCGAATGACCAGGCCCCAAGCGTTCTATCTCGCCTTCAAGCCCTAACTCTCCCTCGATTTTCAACGAGAAGTAAACCTTCGCCTTACCAAGAATCTGCCATGCGAATTCTCCTGTGAGTTCTGCGGACACCAATACCAATGAGATCGCGCCGGAGGCCCACAGGTACACTTCGCGTGAGTGTGGAACCTCGCGGTACGCCCACTTCAAGCTCATTTCACCAGCGATGGCATTTACGTCGCCGACAAAACTTGCCGAAAAGCCGACCGGGTTCATCCCCGTCCACTGGCCGACCTTTTTGAGTGCCTTCAGTACCTTCTTCGCATTCTCGAGTGATTCGAGAATGTCGGATCCCTCTACCGACCGCTCGCGCGGACCATCAGAAACGGTGAGCTCGATCTCGCAATCATTCTCGTTCGGGTTGTCCTCGTGAAACTGTTTCTTGACCTTCCTTTTGTCCGTACGCTTTTTGAATCGCGCACCGATTGGACGCCAGCGCTTGGTCCACGCAGCGGGTGAGGTGATCGTCAGCTCGAACTCGTCGGCAGGAAACACCTCGATCAGTCCAACGACACGACGAGAGCTCGGAGGGGAATCAGCACCCGACGTACCACAACTGTCGACACGTATGGGATAAGGTGTCGTTGCACCGACATACAAATGGCGGAGCAACTCAAATATCCCTGGAAAAGACATCCAGTCGTCGAGTTCCGTATCTCTAAAAAACTTTAGTGTTCTTCGCGTACCAATTGATACGTCGGAGTCGTTGAAGGCGCACCGAGGGTGAGCTTGAGCGGAACATACGCCGATCATGTCCGCTTCGATCTCCACTTCTCGAGGCTTATTGGGAGAGAAACTCGAGGGGGCGACAATCTGCAGCGGGAAACCGGGGCGCCATACTGGAACGCCAGGAGCGCTCGGGTCCGTGTTTCCCCATCTCATCTCCATGGCCTGATACTGCTCTTCATCGTCAACTGCGTCGCGCCGCACGATCAGTCGACCAACCCCGCACGGCTGATCCACAAGCTCGCAGGCACGCTTTACCCCAACCGGAAGATCCGCATATCGATCACGAGACGCGAGCTGCCGGCTCAGTTTGTCGAGCGACTTGCTCATCTTGGGGTCCACTCTGCTGGAATTCTCCAAAAATGAATCGAACCAATTAGGCACTGGGGGACTCCTCGGCGAACAGGTCAGGCGGTTCGATCGCCAGCCACGCGGCGATCATCTCTGCGCGAACGCGTGCTGGAATGTCGGTTTGCACGGCTAGGCGACCCGCCTTAATGGTACCCTCTGCAAACGGTAACCCACCACGACGACGCGCATCACAATAGATCGCCAGCTCGTACTCGGTTTCAAAGCCGAATCGTCGACCGTCGGCTAGCCATGCTCGGCACGCAGATCGAAGGGTCTCATCATCGATGACCGCCTCTTCGTCGACCCAATCCTGAATGAGTCGCGTGATGAACCGCTCGTCGACCACGCCTTGCAACATCTGCATCTGTTCGATGCGGATCTTAAAAATGGGACTGAGCAATGTCATCTGACGTTCGCTCCCAATCCGGATGGGGCATGAGGAAGACGAGCGAGTATCCAGCCCAAGCGCAGCCGAAGCTTCTTGCGGTAGCAGGTCGGACGAAACATCGTGATCACCAGTGATCGTGAACTTTAGGTGCTGCACCACGGATTCGAGCAACTCCAGCAAGACTTCTAAGGTGAGTTCGCCCCCTGTCGGATGATTCGGCCAGATCACCATCATAGGCGAAACCTCGAACCTGTCGGTGCACGCTTCAACTATTTGGGCTGAGCGACAGGGTTTAACACACTTCCAGCCCGTCGCGAAGCAATGATCGGCTGAGCGCCGTCTCTTGTAGCAAAAAGCTCCGCTGGGCCATAAAGCTGGATCAATTGTTCTGTATTGCAGGTGGGCAGAAACATCTCGAGTACCCGCGGATCGTAGAAGCGGAAATACATCGGCTTCCCATCCGGACCCTGCACCTTCAGGAACTTACGGAAATGCGTCCGTAACTGCTCGAGCGTACCAGACGCGACAATCATGATCCCCCAACCCGGGGTCACACTGAACTGCAGCACCCAGTCCAGCAGTTCGGCGGTGTCCACATGCACCAAGTAGGGTGCAATGTCGGCGAACTGCTCTTCGGCCGTACCGCGATAAAGCGACACGGCCCGTGATTCGCCCAGTCCGGCGCACAGCACCGGAATCGAGGGAGAATCGCAGGCATCGAGGATCGCGAATAGTCGACCCTGTTCCCGGAAGTGCTCGAGCGCGACGTGTTCGATTGGCTGACGTTCGATCATACGTCACCTGCCCCTTCCGCCTGCCGGGCACACTCCTCGCAAAACGGAATGCCGCCTCGCTTTGCCGCCCGCAATGTCTCCGCCTGTTGTCCTGTAGACTTGGACACCTTCGGCGCCGCAGCCGCGCACTGCTCGCAAAATGGCTTAGCCGACGCTTTAGCCTCCTTCATCACCTGCGATTGCATTGTCGCGGGAGGAGGCGTGTAGTCAGCTGCGATGCTCTGGCCACCGCCACCACCTCCACCACCACCTCCTCCTCCGCCCGACTCTCCGATCAGGACGGTCATGCACCCAAGCGTGATGATGCCGCCATGCGCCGTCTGGTCACCCATCCTCGCTGCGGGCTTGCCGCCGATCATGCACCCGGACGAGCCGGACACAATGACATCCGGCGGCCCAACGCAGACGGCCATGTCGCCAAGACGTGCCGCCGGAAGACCGGCGATCAGCGTCATTAGATGTCCGGGTGGCATGATCGGACCGCCCACGTGGGGGACAAGTCCAGTCACCATCGGGCAGGTATGGAGGTCCGAAATGCGGGCGGCAGGTTTCATTCGTAGCCGATAAGATTTGGTCGAAAAGGATGCATCCGCTGTAAGGTACGCGTCGACGTTATCGTAGCAAGCGTAGATCCCCTGACGTTCCACGCCCGCTCGCGATCCGACTTCTTTCGAGCACCTCAGCATCCAGCGGCAGCCGCGCCACGGCCTCGCCCATAAGTATTGCCGCTGGCTGTCTGCAGCTTTCACCCCCTCGTTGGCGCCGCAGTCGACTGCCTTTCCGGCATTGGATTCTGAACTTGACCTTCATCCGGTCCAGAGATCAATGTTTGCTGACCTCGCGCATCAAGAGAGCGACTTCGCAAAACGAGCTTCGACGATATGCGGCATTTCCACCCCCGATTCGTAATTGCGCGGCTTCGGCACGCGCGTTGGGTTCTGCTCGCAGGGAGCCTGGCGCCCATGCTGGCTCCCGCGCTGCTTCAGAATCAGGTCAGCGTGAAGACCCGCCTGCTCGGCGGGTTGATCATCGTAGACTCCACCATACGAATCCAGCGCCCCTGTCGCGGCATTAGTAGGGCGAGTGGATTTTGTACGGGCGAGGCCGTCGTCGAGCGTCAGTGGTCACACATCATGAATCCGACGAGTGAAGCAGGCCTTCGTCAGGTCAATCGCGTACTCAATGAATTGGTGACGAGTAACGGAGCGTCTTCGGTACGGCAACACGCCGCGAGCGCTTTGGAGCGGCTGCCTACGGGTGTGGAAGAGAAGTTGAGCGATCACGCATCGGCACTTGTCACATTCGTGTCGTCGGCACTGATCACGGTTGACGCCTCGAGGAGTGTATACGATGGGCAAGGCTATCATGGCTTCCACTCCACCTCAACTGCCAGTTACTCCCGTCGTACTGGTACGCCACTGCGATGGAAAGATATTGTTGTGGATTCGGTACGCGTCGCCCGTCTCCTCGAACAACGTTTGGTCGAGGCGGTGTCCGGGCGCTTTCCTGGCCCAGACGTGAAGAGCCGAGTCCGCTGGGCCATGACGGATAAGTTGCAGCTCAGCGTGACGCAAAGCGGCGTCACCTTCGTCGTGGGCCCGAGTATGGCCTTCGCCGTCGGTGGAACCTTCACTTCGGAAACAGTGACCCTCAGCTGGGAAACGCTCGGTCGATCCGTACGACGATGATGTTCCGCTGCTAGTGGTATCTGTGTTCCTTTCAAGCAGCATCTTCGCGCGGGCGAAAGGCAATCCACTCAGGTCCGATCTATGCTGGTTATGCGTTTAGCCGCACCGACCGGCGGATACCGGCCCAGGTCAGCACGATGCGCTGAGACTTACCGGTGAGTGCGACAGCCTCGGCTGCCGGCACGAACACCCGGAAGTCAGGTGGGCCGAACGCATAGGGCGGACCGTGTCGAGATGGCGTTCGCGGGGTCCCCCAGCCAACCGTCCCGGTAATCTCGCCTGCGACGGTCAGCTCGAGGATGCGGTTGGCAGTGACCTCATAGTGGAACACGCGGAGCATAGGAATGCCGTGAAAAACGAGAGCGGGTGTTCACCACGCGCCGCCGCCTGAAGGTCGTGGACTCCTATGTCGTACGTCGATGCTGTCGCGCTGTCTCCAGGCGGGTCTGCATCCAACTCTGCTTTCGCCGATAGTCCGCTATCCACCGCTGAATCTCCGGGCCCGGGCCTGACGGACCTTTCAGCTTCGCTTTCAAGAACACATCGCCAGGCGTCCTCGCCGAATCATTAGGGATATCCGGATCAGCGCCCCTATTCAGCAGCAGATCGACCACATCGGCCATGCACCACCACGTCCGCAGCGCCACGTGCAACGGCGTGTCTCCGCGACGTGTGCGGCCTTTCGGATCAACTCCGGCGTCAAGAAGCAGTCGCACGGTATCTTCGAGCGATCATGCGGGGCTAGGGTCGATGTGCCGTCGACATTCAATGGCAGCGTGAAGCAGTGAGTCGCCCTCGGTGTCGACGGCATGGACGTCGGCGCCTCGCGTCAGGTGCCAGCGAACGGTCGGTACATGGTGAACCGCAACGGCATCGCGAAGTGTGAACTCAGTGATCGGCTCAGTGGACGCCCGGCGTATGTCGAGCCGCTCTTCCTCTATGTGCTGCAATTCACGCGCACGGCGTTCGTCATTGCTCATGATCAAGGGGCCGAACGCGGCCGGGTTCGACGCTCACTCGGCTTGAACGAGTAGCTGACCTTTGTGCCATTGTATGCAGTGGTTACGTCGAGCCGTCCACCTCCGGAAAGCACGGCTGCGCCGGTGTATTCTCCTGCCTTGATTCGCGTGAGCTCGACAGACCGGACCGTCTCGCGCGTTCTGCTCTCGATCTCCCGCGTCAGACTTGCCGTTATCGTCTGTTGGGAGGGAATGACCGTGATGAACTGCAGCAGCGATGTGCTGGGCTTCACGAACACCTCGTAAGTGTCCCCTGCAGACGTGGTCGCGCTCCCAACATAGCCCCCGCTGTCTGTCTTCGTGATGTCGATTGTCCCAGCCGTCCCCAACGACGACTTCGCCATCATGGTAGAGATTTCGCGCTCCAGCATCTTTTTCGACGGACTGGCGGTCCACGCTTGTCGGCTGCCGCCGGGCTTGTCGACCTGAAGATCGTACACGTCCCCATTCGAGGCTGTCGCGGTTCCACTCAGTCCGCCATCAGCCGACTTCGCGAGGTTGATGTCGGTGATGTCGACCCTCCTCGTGCTCTTCATCTCCTGCTTGATCGAGTTCTTCAGCGAGTCACCACTAATCCACCCTACCAATACGCGAATGAGGACGAAAAGACCGACCCCCACGAAATATCGGATCCATTTGGAAGACGTACTCGGTGGAGTCGCCTGAGTTCGCGGAAAGACCATTTCAGATCACCATGCGAAAAGATGCGGTTGAAAATTCATGCGGCATGCGCTTCCTCAAGTACTTCGTCGGCGTCACCAGCGAAAGACCGCACCGACGCTGCATAACGAACTGCCAGAATACGATTACCGACCCGTTGCCCGTTTGTTCGTCGGCGATGGACCATAGTCGAGCATCAACTTCGAAACGTCTAGCCCCCTCACCCCCCCACGCACCGCACGCTCGCCCGGTCCACCGCCCCGCGGCGACTCGTGAAGCGCACGCCCCACGCCCACTGCTCTTCGCCGGCCGTGCGCTGCAGCAGCAACTCGTGGCGCCATTGTCCGGCCACGGTATCGGCAGTGCTCTGCGCACGGATCCACTGGCGGCCGCTGCGGTCGGCGAACGCCGCGAGGAAGCCCGACAGGTAGTCGCCCACGGTGCGATCATCGCTGCGCGCCCCCACGCCGTTGCACGACGGGTCTGCGCTGAGTGGCACGTCGGCAATGCGCCAGAAGAGACGCCAGGTGAGATGCGCATCGGGCACCGGGCCACCGACGCTGTCGCTGGCGGCGAGTGCGGGATCGGCCGCGTCGCGCGCCGCTGTTGCCACGGACGCGCCCGGCACCACATCCGCTGACACCGGCGAATCTGTCACGCGAGCACTGCTCGCGTCGTCGAATCCCGGCCGGCACCCCGCGATGATAACGATTAGCGTTACCAGCGAGCCCCCGGCGACGCGCCGGCGTACGGACGCGCTCACCCCGGAAACGTCCCATAGAACACCGAGTACCCCTTGCTGCCGTAGTGGCGCGCGAACACCTCGGGCTTCTGTGACACCACCACGTCCCGCGTGTTGGAGTAGTGCCAGATCTTGCCTTCCACGTGGATGCCTACGTGCTTGCGCGGCACGTTGTCCATGCGCTTCTGGTTCAGGTGCACGTTGCCGGTACCAGTGATGAAGGCCAGGCAGGCTCCGCCAGGGAAGTCCTCCCACGCGCCAACCAAAGGGCAGCGTGCAAAGAGGTCGTGCACGCGGATGCACGCCGGCGACGTGCCCTTGCCGGTCATCCCCTGACACGTGAAGCCGAAGGTGAAGCCCATGACGTGACTCACGAAATGGGCGCAGTGGTTGAAGCTGGCGTCGGTGTAGCCACCGTCGCAGAAGGCGGCGATGCCTTTACCTTCGTGCGCGATGAGGGTTTCGGCGGAAATGGTCAGCATAGCGGGCAAGGGGATTGGCCGTTGCGCACAGCGGCGCCGGCGACGATTGGTGACAATGGTGCGGCGCAGGCCGCGGCGCTAGGCATACCGCGAGCAACACGACGCATCAGGAAAGCAGTGGTCGCAGTGATGGGTAGTGCTCCGCCAGTATTGTGAGATCCTCGTCGCGCACCCGGTGTGCACAATGGGTCTGCCAGAACGCGGGCTGTGTCCACCCCTCCGCGACCTTCGACAGTCCATGAAAATCGGCACCGTGAGCAGGGGACCATTGCGGTCCGGCATCCCGGATCAGCCGAACCAACGCCGCGGTATCTCCCAATCCGGCCAGCAACCGTCGCAATGCCCACAGCAGCGGCCCATGGTCCGCGGAAATCGCGTGCTGAACATTGGCTTCGAGAGTCCTGCTGAGTTGCTCGACTTGCCACTGGGATAGCCATTCCGGCGTGCGCTGTACCTGCGCCACCCCTCTCACCAGTTGCACAAGCAGTAATGCAGCAAAACCCTCGTCAAAAAATAAACGTCTGGGCTGAAGCATGGCCGTGCATTCGGCCGGCGCCAGGATCGTCAGGGCCAGCACCACGCCACGATTCAGGCGTTGCTTGCGGAACAACTCGGCCAGCCTCACCCCGGTCGTGTCAGGGTGCTCGGCGGGCACCGCGAAGGCGAGCATCAGCTCCTCGGGGACGTCGTCATCTGCGCGCAGAAAATACGCGAGGCAGTCTTCGAGTACATAGGGCTCGGGACGGGAATCGGCCAGCAACAGACGTGCAGCGTACTGGCCAATGCTGTCGAACTTCCGTCGGTCCTCGAGCAGGTCGCGGAGCAACCGCACCGCGTCATCCGGCAGCGCCTGCGATACCGAACGGGCCGCATCGATGAGGGCCAGCGTCTCCGCCTGCGGGTTGAGGCGCATACTGCGGAGGAGGGCAGGCCAATGCGGGGTGAGATCCGCGCCCGACCCAGCGAGCAGCAGCGAGGCAACGGCAGCCTCCGGTCCATCGCCAAGTGCGAACTCGAGCAGCGCGGCTTTCGCGGCGGAGGATGCCGCCGCATGCTGCGCGAAGATTCCGATCAGCTCTGGGAGCAACTCCTCGCCGTCTGCCGACCGGGCCAACGACCCGAGCGCCTCGATGGCGAATTCCGGGAGCGTCGTATGGTGCAGCAGGCGGAGCAGCGGAGCACGCAGCTGTCGCAGGTCGCTCGACGATGGCTGCTCGATACGCCACAACAGTGCCGGAAGCAGAGGCGACTGCTCATTGATGGGCGGCATGCCCTCCAAAAGCAGCCGAGAGAGTTCGTCCGGCCCCACGTAGAGGAGGCGATACGCCAGGTTCAATTCCTCAGTCGTCACTGGAGTGCTCCGTATGAAGTGTTGACCGTTGCCACGTGCATTTGCGACAATGGAGCTGCGTCGACCGCTGCGCCAGATCCTGCCGTTTACGCCCGCACGAGCCATGTACCCGACAGACGCTCGACAAGGCTCCGCGCAGGAGTCCTCCACGAACTCCAGATCAACGCGCCCCAGCTCGCGAAGACGACGCCAAGTATGACCATCCTCGCAGAAATGCTGACTGCGGACAGATCGTCGAAGGCGGCGTACGTCAGCAGGAGGGGGACACCGTTGAGGAGCTGCCGAAGAACAAGTCGGACACGATGGGCAGGCGTTCCATTGGCGCTCACTACTTCAAGTTGAAGTCTTCGCAGCAGCACGCCACGGCGAACCGTCACCGCGGCCAAAAGACACAGGATCCAGATGCCCACCGCAGTATCGACGACTTCTTCGGCTGAGACGCTTAGCCACGTGTTTACCATGCCAGGAGGCGTACCACGGAGCGCACCGAGTATCCGACGATCGGCCGCGGCACTATCCACCGACGACGGCGGTATCGAACGCGCGAGAGAATCAAGCAAATGCCGTCGCGGTACATTGATCACGTGCTTACGCGCCCATTGCCAGCGTTCCGTACGGATCGACCGCACGGAATCAGGGACACCGCTCATGGCAACGCGCGACGCCGCGAACGTCAGCGCAGCTTGCCCATCGCCTGTAGAAAGCACGCGAGCCGACGATGCGTCGAGGAAGCGGACCATCACGTTGCGCTGATACGTCTCCAGGTCGTCGCTGGTCACCCCCAACGAGTTCAGACTCGCGAATCCCACGATCATCGCGGCTGCGAGGGCGCGCTTCGTACCCGAAACACGTCCGGTGTTTTGCTCAGTGGTGAGCACGCGCTCCTTGAGGACCGCGCCTTCCGGTGCCACCGTCGACAGCTCGCACAGAAGGGCAGTGGCGTGAGCAGGCCGTTCCGCGGTGGCCGCGGCAGTTTCTCTTGCGAGCAGCGCCTTTGCCAGCTGGCACGCCGGGTGCGCGGCGTCCCCGTCAAAGAGCAGGTCGGGGCGGTCCGGCAAACGGAACGGGAGGGATACCAAGCGGTCACCGGCAGTGATGACAACCCCTCGCCAGAGATCGATCGACGCGACCGAATCATCGCGCACCGTCAGTTCATCCGCGAGGTCGACGATCCATTGGCGAGTCAGCGGCCATGGGCAGGGTCGGCGCAAGCGCGCCTCGAGTGGCTCGCCGTCGACCACGGGATACACGCGCCAACGAAGGCCATCGGCTTCGACGTCCGACAACCGCCGAGGCGCGGTCGTCCTCACAGGATCTACAGGACCGCCAAGCGTCAGGTCGACTGAGTCGGGCACCAGCCACACGGCGCGATCAAGATCAGCTTCTCTGGCCTCGAGCACGCCATCGGGCGAATGCACGACACGCATCACGGTAAACGAGCCAATCTGCCGGGGCGCACAACTGTCGCCGGGTAGCGTCAACGGCTGGTCGTTCTCCTCGCTCGTGCGTGACGGTCGGCGCGGCCGGTGCATCACGACGCGTCCGCCAATGAGTCGGTCGTTTTCGGCAAGTCCCCCCGTACTGGATGTCCGGACGAACGGAAGGAAGATGGAGAGTACGAAGCACCACAGAATCACGGTTCCGAGTGGGAGAGGATCCCCCGACAAGGCCAGTGCTACTGGAATCCACGCGAAGCCATAGCTGACGGCCGCCCGTTGAATCCCGACGAAGGCTCCGGGCGGGCGACGAGATTCCGAGTGAAGACGCGTACCCAGAAGCCACTTTCCGGCGGCACACCCAAAGTGCCCTTCGATTGCTCCGCGCACCAACCACGCGAGTGACCAGGCGAGAATAAGGGTCCGCCCCCCCTGCACTGGATCGCTTTGTCCGCCGAACATCGGAGATAGCGGCAGGACGGCGACGCCGCCGGACACGACGAAGTCGATCCACGCCGCTATCACGCGGCGCCATGGGCGGGCATATTCCACGGGCGATGGGAGTGTCGCCTCGAGCGCGTCACGGAGTTCGGTGTAGCTGCCGATGCGCTCCGCACGATTGCGGGCGATACACCGCATGACCACCGCATTGATTGCTTGCGGCAGGTCGGGGCGAACCGACGTTGGCAGGGTCGGTGTGCCGTTGAGCACCTGACTGATCAGCTGCACCGCGTTCGGGGCCTCGTACGGATAGCGCCCGGTGAGAAGAAAAAAGCAGGTAGCGCCCACGGCATAGATGTCAGAACGCACGTCGAGTGCTTCGCCCAGTAACTGCTCGGGCGACGAGCACACCGGCGTGCCGAGAAACATGCCGGTTTGGGTTAGTCGCGCCTGCTCCACCTGATCGACGGGTCGCGAGAGGCCGAAGTCTCCGACCTTCATCTCGCCGCGTGCGCCCACGAAGATGTTAGAGGGCTTGATGTCCCGGTGCAGAATGCCGAGGCGCGCCGCCGCCTCGAGTCCATCGATCATCTGCAGGGTATCGCGGACCGCTTCCTCCCACGGCAAGGGTCCGCGCTTCGTGATCTTGTCCTCGAGCGTCCCTTCGGGAACCAATTCCATGGCAATCGCGAGACGGCCATCGATCTCCTCGGTACGGTAGACGTACACGACGTGCGGATGGTCAATTGCCGCAGCGATACGTCCTTCCCGAAGAAACCGGGCGCGGTCCGTTGCCGAATCAACGCCCTCGGCGAGCAGCTTGAGAGCGACGGTGCGGCCGGTTTCCATCTCTCGCGCGGCGTACACAACTCCCATGCCACCACGCCCGAGTTCGTGGCCCACCACGTAACGGCCAAGGGTTGTCCCAGGGGCAATGCTGAGAGCGACGCTCTCGTCGCTTGCGGCGTCATTCGACGTGCGGTGTACCTCCCTCGTTCGCATTCGTCAGCCTCAGGCAAGCAGTGGCTTCAGCGATGGGTACCACTCAGCGAGCATCACCAGATCCTCGTCGCGCACCCGGTGTGCACAATGGGTCTGCCAGAACGCGGGCTGCGTCCACCCCTCCGATAACCGCAAGAGACCATGGACATCGTAGTAGTCCGTGGCAAGAGCGGGCTCAATGGAGCGCCCCTTCGAGGCCGCATCCCGGAACAGCCGAACCAGTGCCGCCGTATCTCCCAATGCGGCCAGCAGCCGGAGAAGCGCGCGCTGCAGCCGCGCATGTTCAGAGGACAGTGCCTGCTGCGCGGCAGATTCGAGCGCACGGCTGAGTTGCTCCATTTGCCAGGGCGATAGCCAATCCGGCCTATCCTGCACCTGCGCCACCCCGCTCGCCAGTCCCTCGAGGAGTCGTGCCGCAAAACCATCGTCGAAGTTCGCTCTGACCTCCAGCATGGCGGTGCATTCGGCCGGCGCTAGAATGGTCAGCGCCAGCACCACCCCACGATTCTGACGTTGACTGCGGAACAACTCCGCCAGCCTTACCCCTGTAGTATCAGGGTGCTCGGCGGGCACCGCGAAGGCGAGCATCAGCTCCTCGGGGACGTCGTCATATGCGTGAGCTACTCGCAAAAAGTACGCGAGGCAGCTTTCGAGGACATAGGGCTCCAGAGAGGAATCGGCCAATAGCAAACGCGCGGCGTTCTGGCCGATGCTGTCGAGCCCCCGTCGGTCCTCGAGCAGGTCGCGGAGCAATCGCACCGCGTCATCCGGCAGCGCCTGCGATACCGAACAGGCCGCAGCGATGAGGGCCAGCGTCTCCGCCTGCGGGTCGACGCGCATGCTGCGCAGGAGAGCGGGCCAATGCGGGGTGAGATCCGCGCCCGACCCAGCGAGCAGCAACGATGCAATGGCAGCCTCCGGTCCATCGCCAAGTGCGCACTCCAGCAGCTCGGCCTTCGCCGTTGAGGACGCCGCTGCATGCTGCGCGAAGATCCCGATCAGCTCCGGGAGCAACTCCTCGCCGTCTGCCGACCGGGCCAACGACCCGAGCGCCTCGATCGCGAATTCCGGGAGCGTCGTATGGTGCAGCAGGCGGAGCAGCGGAGCACGCAGGCGTCGCAGTTCGCCCGACGATGGCTGCTCGACACGCCACAACAGGGCCGGAAGCAGCGGTGACTGCCCATGAATGGGCGGCACGCCCTCCAAAAGAAGCCTCGATAGATCGTCCGGCCCTGCCTTGAGCAAGCGATAGGCCAGGCTCGATTCCTCAGTTGTCACTGGATTGCCCTGTTAAGGAGTGTTCATGGTTGCCATGCGCCATTCGCTCGACTGTGAAATCGGACGTCTCTACGTCGCATCATCCAAGAGCCTATTGAAGACCGGATCGTTGACCACTGACTGCCACGAGGGATCGAGACGAACCCACGCCGGTGATGCCAGATATCGCAGCTGCAGCGCCTCACGAAGCAGTGCAAAGGCGGCCGCACGGTCGCCGGCGGCGAGCGACGCGCGAGCCGCCGTGTACCGGACGTACGCGTTGACCAGTGTCGTCTTGTTCAGTGGCGTGGCGTCGACCAGTGCGATGGCCTCGCGAACCGCCCGACGTGCGTCTTCCCGACGGCCGGCATGGGCGAGGGCAAGTCCCAGCAGCACGCGCCGCTGAGCGTCCTTCGGCTTCGCCGCCGCTTCCGCCGCGCGCAGCGGCCACGCGGAGTCGGCGGCTGCACGCGACTTGATCGTATCTCCGCGCCAGGCGTGCTGCACCGCATGCACCGTGAGCCAAGTTGACACACCGGTACCGAACGCCTCCCGGCTCAACGCCATCATGTCACGCTCGTCGTCGCCGACGAGCACCCACCCCATATCCCAGAAGTTCGCGAACTCGGCCAAGATGCGGTCTCGTGGAGCATCTCGCATACTCGAGGCGACTGCCGCCCGAGCGGCTGGGAGATCTCCGCCCGCGAGGTCCGTCATCACGCGCAACTGGTGCAGTTGCAAACTGCTCGCTGAGAGCGCCAGGCCAAGGTCGGCCGCCTCCCGTGCTTCCACATAACGGCGAAGACGCAGGAGAACGCGTGAGCGCTCCCGGAAGACACGCGCATTTCGCGGATCGAGTAGCAGCGCCGTGTTGAGGAACTCGAGCGCTCCATCCTGATCGCCAAGGTCGGAGAGCACCGCCGAGAGATCGGTAACGACACTGGCATCTGCTGGCGCCGCCGCTTTCGCGCGCTCGAGCGCTTCCCGCGCTTTCACGAGGTCGCGATCGACGGCGCGATAGTACAACCCCATCGCCCTGTTCCCATCGACACCCTTGGGATCACCACGCAATGCCTGCTCGGCGGCGAACAGCGCACTGACCTTGAACGAGTCGGCCGGTGCTGTGTTTGCAAACAGAAAGCTGTTGATGCGAGACAGCGCCCCCCACGCTTCCGCCATCGTGCTATCCAAGGACAGGGCCTTGAGGTACAGCGGTCGGGCGCGCTGCAACGACACAAAATCCGTCTTGCCTCCTGCGTCCCAAGCGGCTTCCGCGCGGAGATACGCGTCGTACGCTTCCGGATTGCGTGTTGCATCATGGCGGAGCTTCGCCTCGCCGGCAGTGCCAAGTGCGATCTGCATCGCCTGTGCTACCCGCTCGGCGATTTCGCCCTGAACGGTGAAGATGTCGGCGACATCCGCATTGAATGGTTGGTCCCATCTGTTCGCAGCGGTGTCATCGCTTCCGATTTCCACCAACGCCGGACTCACCTGTACGCGCCTGGCGCCATTTACACTCGGCGCAAAGCGCACCGTACCGGTCAGCAAATAGCGGACGCCAAGTTCCTTCGCGATCTCCGCTGGCGTCTTACCTGACTTTCCGTACTGGATGGAACTGGCGCGTGCGATGACCTCGACGGAACCAAGAGACGTGAGCTTTCCGCGGATGGCGTCGGTCACGCCGTCTGCGAAGTACGCATCGGCAGAATCGCCGAGATTTTCGAAGGAGATCACGGCGAGACGGCGTGTGCCGACCGTCGGATCAGCAGGACTTCGCCGACTGAACGCAAACAGGGCGAGTGCGGCCATCGAAAGCGTGATGACGGCACCTGCGACTACAGCCGAGCGAGGGATAGTGCGACGCTGCGCGATTGTCGCGTATCCCGACACGGCTGCCAACGCCCCGTCTAGTTGCTCGACCAACTCTGCCGCATTCGACGGGCGGCTGTCCGGCTCCTTTTCGAGGCAGCGCGCGACGAGCGCAGAAAGCGTCGCCGGGATATCCGGTGCGATGTCGACCAACGGCAACGGCACTTCGTTCAGGTGCGCAGAAAGCAGCTGTCTCGCTGTTGTTCTTTCGGCAAACGGATGTTTTCCCGCGAGCAATTCATACGCGACCATTCCCCAGGCATACAGATCTGCGCGAAGATCGGTGTCGTCACCGGCAGCTTGCTCAGGAGCCATGTACGCCGGAGTGCCAACCATCTCCCCTGCCGATGTCAGCGTTGCGGCGCCGTGCGTCATCGTGCGCGCGACATTGACGGCTTTGGCGATCCCAAAATCCGTGACGACGGCCGTGCGATCGGCCAACAGGATGTTGTCGGGCTTGATATCGCGATGTACGACCCCCTGTGCATGCGCATGCTCCAGCGCCATGGCCACGTCGCGGAGAATACGAAGCGCGTCAGCGCGAGCGAGCGGTGACTGCGCAAGTCGCGCCCGTAACGATTCTCCGGCGATATACGGCATGGTGTACCACGGGACGCTATCGCCACCGCCCGTCGCCAGCACCGGCACAATGTGCGGATGCTGGAGTACGGCAGCGGTGGCGATCTCGCGGGCGAATCGTTCGGCGGACAATCCCTCCGCGAGTTCGGGAGAGAGCACCTTGACGACCACGGAACGACGGAGCCCGACTTCTGTTGCGAGGAAGACACGAGACATTCCACCGCCACCGATTTCCCGCTCGATGCGATAGGCTTTCCCGAGACTCTCTTGAAGACGATTACTGAAGTCACTCATGGAAACGCTTCTGGACGAGGACAGCACAAACCGCCGAGCCGAGCACCTGAGGAGGCACCCAACTCGACGGTTGGCGGAAGCAGAGGCCTATCGTGCGTACGTCGTGCTATTGGAACGTGACGGTGAGCCGGTAGCTACCGAGAATTGACGCCACAAGGCTACGAGCGCGGATGTTCAACGCTCGACCCAGCGGATCCGCGCAACTGGCAAAGCTTAGTCGCGCGCTAGTTCCGTTCGTGTCGTCGTTATCGACGAGCTTCAAGGATTGATCGAACCGCCATGCTTCCAGGAAGGGGTCGATGGCGCTGCCTGGCGCGGCGACCATGTCGATCGTACACGGACGCCCTGGGTTGAAGACGTAAAAGTCATCATACCTATTAGTGCCCCCGTTGGGGAGACAGCTCGACGTATCCAGACGTTGGTTCGTTGTAAGATTGTTGATGATAATCGTCGTTCTGCAGCCGGCAATGTCTTCGGCGAGCGTCGAGGACGACATGGAATAGTTCCCAAGTCGTCCGTCAAGCGATGCCACCCCGAGGAACGACGTTCCTATGGGCAGCAAATAGTCACCAGTCACGTCAAAGAATACAACGTCCGCCGTCGACGTGCTGTAATTGGCCGCGACGATTGGAGCGAATCCTCCAACGGAGGTTGCCTGGAGTCGTACGTTGGTGACGGCGGTCGTCGTCACTCGGAACCAGTCCGCTTTCGAGTTGGCACCGAACGGGAAGCGGCAGTCCGTAATAGTTAGCGCTCCCTGGACGACGAAGTCCGTTCGCTGGTCTGAAATCGAGCATGGCGCTGCGGTAACCGTGAGCGTCAATGTGGCCGTCCGCGTCACCGCCGTTAATCCCGTGCCGGAACCCGTCGCTGTCACGGTGATTACGGTCGTTCCCGGCGCAATCGCGGTGGCGGTACCATCCGCGGCGATGGTAGCAACCGCCGGTGATGCCGAAGAGAATGAGGTGTTGACTACCGCGCCGGCCGCGGACGTGACGTTTGCGTTGACCCGTGTCGTCGTACCCACGGCGAAGCTCACACCTGGCGATGCGGAGGGGGCAAGCGCCGTGATCGCCGGCGGTCCGGCCGCCACCGTGACGGATGCGATCGCCGTCTGTGTCGTCGTCGTGAAGCCGCTCCCGGAGCCCGTGATACTGACGGTGATGTTCGCAGTACCGACTCCTACGGCGCTCACGAGCCCCGACGCCGACACCGATGCCACGGCCGGTCGGTCGGAGCTGTACGTGGTTACAAGGTTCACCGACTGCGCGGCGCGCGTCACGTTGGGTGCCAACTGCTGCTGACCGTCAATCGTCATCGAGAGATTCGGCGGCGAGACCGTCATGGTTCCGGTCAACGCCGGCGGCAGAGCAGCCACGTTGATGGTCACGAGTGTCTGCTGGGTCGTCGTGACGAAGCCGACGCCGGACCCTGTAGCAGCTACCGTGATGACTGCCTGGCCAGGACTGACACCGGTCACCACGCCCGTCGTGCTCGTGACGGTGGCGATCGACGGCTGGCTCGAGGTGTAGGTGTAGCTCACGGCCACCGCGGGTGATCCACGGCTGGCATTGGGAACGATGGTCAGGTCGGCACCGACGTTCACGTTGCCCGGGTTCGGGGCAGCGGTAAGCGTTCCGGTGAGCGCCGGCGTCGGCGCTGTGACGGTGATGCTCGTGGTGGCCGTGAGCGTCTTGCTGGTGCAGCACGCGCCCGAGCCGTTCGCGGTGACGGTGATGGTGGCCGTACCGGCAGCGACACCCGTGACAACGCCGGTCGCACTGACCGACGCGATGTTGGGCGCACTCGAGACAAATTGGTACGTAACGCTCGCACCGGGGTCACCAGTGGCTGCTGACGCGGAGAGGGTCGCCGTGGTCCCGACCACGATGCTCGACGCAGATGCGCTGACGTTGACGGAGGTGATCGCGTCTGGCTTCGGTGCGGTCGCTTCGCCACAGGCCGCGAATACGATCGCGGCTGCGATCGTAAAGCACGCCTTGACCGGATTCTTTACTACAACACGCATTAGGCTCCCTGTGTTGACGGGGTGAGGCAGCGAAAGGGTTTGTGCACTACCTAGCATGATGATGTATCTGGTGAGATGCGGCGTATGCCTGAGTTCGACTGCGCGCGTCGGGAAAGTATGCGCCGACAATGAACGTTGCCAGAGTCCTCACATGGAGGCTCCCGCGTCAGCGCAGTGTATTGACACACGTCGCCTGGTTGGGGAGTGAGGCCACGAATCGGATGATCTGAATGGCGTCGAGGATCTCGACCTTGCCATCACAGTTGGCATCACCATTGGGAAAGAGTCGGGTGGTTGACGACAGTTGCATGCCGAGGAGGGCTTGTTGGATCACCGTGGCGTCTGCTGCATTGACGACGCCGTTGCCATCCGCATCGCCGCGCAAGACGGGTGACGTCGAACCGAAGCTGAAGGACCAGATCCCCCGACCATACGTGGCGGCCACCAGCCGGTTCGTCGTAGCGCTATAGACTAAATCCGTGACGCGCACGAACGGCACGCCGTCCTCCCTCGTCCACGTTGCGCCTTCATTCTCACTCCGGTACACGCCGAACATGTTGCCCAGATAGAGACTGGCGCCAGGGCCATAGGCGACCGCCATCGTCGTCACATCAGGAAGATTGCTGCTGCGATTGACCCAGGTGACGCCGCCGTCGACGGTGAAGAAGACGTTTCCCCGTTCCCCCGTTCCCCCAAACGTGACTGCCATGCGTCGCGCGTCGTTCGGATCGATGGCGACATCGGTAACTGGACGGGCCGGAAACGTGGCATTCGCCGGAGCAAGCCAGGAGGTACCGAAGGTCCTCGAGTAACGGACCGTCCCGTCGTTGGCGCCGACGAGGATCACCGTGGAATCGCGTGGCGACACCGCGATCGCGGTGATCACACTGCCTTGCGGGCTGATCTGGGGAGAGATGGGCAGCCAGCTGTCGCCGCGGTCGGTCGACCGATAGAGTTGTGTTGCACCGAAATACAGGCGCGTGGGCCGCGCTTGATCGAGTACGAAAGGCGCGATGAACGCGCGGGTTGGCGTCGTATCAGGCGAAATGTTTCGTCGAACCTGATCGAACCCCAGCGGATTCTGTATTCGCTGAATGTTGCCTTGCTGCGAGGATACGTAAAAGAACGGACTGCCTGGATCAGTCGCATCGATCGCCGCGAAGCCACCATCTCCATCGTATACGCCAACCCACTGCGTGGCCCCGTTCCGGGCGAACACCGTACCGTTGTCCTGCATGCCGGTGAGGATCGCCGTGGGGTCTGTTGGATGTACCGCCATCCCGGGATAGTGCATGGTGGTCGCCAATCCCTGATTGACGTCGGCGAAGGATGCTCCACCATCGTGCGACAGGAAGGCGCCGCCGTCGTTTCCGGCGAACACGCGACTGGAGTTCGCGGGATCAATGGCGATCGCGTGCCAGTCGACGTGGATATTCCGCCCGATATGTGAGAAAGAGGCGCCGCCATTCGTCGACTTGAACGCTTCCACGCCGGCGACGAAGAGCACGTTGGCATCACGCTGGTCTACGGTGATGACGAGATTGTACTCACTCTGCGTACCGAAGTTGGGCTCGTTGTTTCGCACGCGCGCAGCGGTAATGCCTCGAGCGTCGAGAGGGGTCAGCGTACCGGTGGCGCCGGAGATATCATCCCACCGGCTCACGCCGCCGAACGACCGGTCACTTTGCGCGGCGACGATGAACACGGCGCGTGGGCGCGCGGCTGATGTCGCGATGGACAATCGCCGCATCCCTGGAAATTCACGAACCTGTTGCCACGTGATCCCGCGGTCCACTGAGCGCCATAACGCCGCCCCAGCGGACCCGGAACTGCGGGAGGCGGCGTACAACGTCGTCGGCGTCGCGGCTTCCTGCGCCACGTCGCTGAACGTACCGTCCTGCACGTTTGTCCAGCTCGTTCCCGAGTTGGTCGAGCGATAGATCCCCCGATTCGTGGCCGCGACGAGCACGGTGGCCGTCAGCGAACCGGCAGAGGTCCGATCCACCACGAGGCGCGCAAAATACGGCTGAAAATCTGCGCCGGATGGACCGGGCACGGTGTACCGTGTCCAGCTGCTCCCCCCGTCGGTGCTGCGCAGCAATCCACACGACCCAGCCGCGAACGAGGCACTTTTTCCCGCGAACAGTCCCTCCGCAAAGTCACCGGTTCCCGCATACACGGTTTGTGGCGTCACGGGATCGACCACGACGGCGCCGAACACCAGCGAATTGCAGACGCTTTGGGTATTGAGGGGCTCCCAGATAGCGCCTTCGGTGACACTACGCCACAGGCCGCCGGCCGCCGTGCCCAAATACAGAATTCTTGGGTCGGACGGATGAAAGGCAAGCGAGGCGACCCGTCCAGCGTCCAGTTGGGGAGCGGACCCGTAGACAGGGCTGGCCGCGAACAAACCGAACGGGCCAATGGAGCTCCACTGTCGGGCGTTTGGTACCTGAACGGACATTCGGCCAGTGCCGCGCGTGGCCATGGCACCAGCTCCCGCGCGCAGCCATGTCAGGTAGTCCGCGCCGGAGTTGATCTGGTCCGTCCCCGGTACCCCGTCCCAGAGACGCCCGAGCGCTTCGCGTCGTTCAGACGGATTCCCCTCACGCACCGCTTCGCCACTCTGCGCATGCACAACGCGAGGGGCAATCAGCGCACCCAACATCGCGTATCGGAACAATGCCATCGTCGTCGTCATAGTTCTGGCCATTATCGCTTCGAGCGCTGCAGTGTGAACGTGAGCACGTTGGAGCGCCCACGTGACGTCGACACAGTCACCGTGTAGGGCCCCTCCGCGAGCGCTTGAGGCGGGGCTTCGCCGCGATCTGGCAGTTGCGAATCGTCAAGCGGCACAACGAAGCGCAACGTGGTCTCCGAGATGCGCGGAATCTGCCGCAGCTCAAGCCTTCCAAAATGCACGGTGTTGAGCGAGTCGAATCCACTTCCCGTGACCAGCACGGAAATGATGGAGCCGTCCGCGACACTGCCGTTTGCAGGCGAGAGACTTTCAATGCGTGGTACGATGTTCGTTTCTGAACGGTGACGGCACGACACGGTCGCCAAACACAGGAGCGAGACACTTGTGCGCACCCACGTGTTTGCCGCGATCATGGGACACCGTTGCCACGCCACTCAAGCGAGTCGACAAGCGACTGCCCGCGGGCGCCGTGTACCTGCGTCACGTTCAACGTCCATTGCGCTGCTGCCGCCGGAGTGGTCCGGACGAACAGGAAGGTCACGAGCGACCCGGTATGCGCTCCCGTGGCCCATGATGCGGCCATGTGCACCCCATCTGGCGTGTTGCCACAGGCGAGTAGTGGCGCTCCCTGCTCGGCGTGGCAGGCATGAAACTGCCACCCTGACGCCGCCTGGACCGTCGCCCCCATACTCGTGAGCGTCGTCGTTGGGCCGACGCCCAGCATCAGCTCGACAGCCATTGTGTCACCGCGCAAGGCATGTGTACGAAGCGCGAGGTGACTGCGGGCTTCGCCTGGTGACGAGGCGACGTCGGCGATCGTACGACAGCTGCTCAGCAGACTCAATGCGAACAGCAGACTCGGGAGCACCCCGCATGGCACCATCGAGTGTGACGAAGAAACAGCAGACCGGAATCGGATCATCGGGCTACCAGAACGGGGTTGAAGACGCTCGTTGCCGACGTGATGTCGGAGTAATTGCCGTCGAGGAGTTGGTTAAGCAGGAGGATGATCTGTTCGGGACCCGGGCCTCTCTGGTCGCAGACGATCGTGAGGAGGACTACCGTGGCGCTACTCCTGACCGATGGTGGTGTCCACAAGGCGACAATCCGATTCTCAAGGGAGATACCTGCAACAAATCCCGCCGTCACGTCAGGAAGCCGGACAACGTCCGCGAAAAACACGGGCGCGAACGGATTGTTGTCAGGAGCGCCAATGACACTGATGTCCGCCCCCGCGAATCGCCGCACGTCACGGGATTCGACGATGACCGACATCTGAAACCGACTCGGGAGATGATTGAGGCGGTAGCTTTTCAGGTCGGTACGCAGAATCGGACCGGTGGTGTTTTGTGGCACGAACACCAGCAACGAGTCCGCAATGGTCGAATCGGTGGCGGACTGCACGACGACGAAGGTGCGCCCGGCTCGTACGGCGGAGAGCCGTCCGTTGCCATCGACGGTGAGGCGTGTTGGGTCGCGAACGATCCAGCGAACACCGCCAGACTGCAGTTGTCCGACCGCGTTGCGGATGCGCACACTGGGGGTGAGCGTATCGAGCGGGCCGCGCATATGAAACATGCGTTCGACGGTGTCTGCGCTGGTCTTCGATACTGACACCGACGTGACCCGCGAGACGTCAATGGTCACATCGACGAGTCGCGACGTCGCACTCGTAAGCCCGCTGCCGCTAAACTGTATGCTGCGCTGGCCCGCCGTTCCGCCATTGAATGTCAACGACGAAAACGTCACGCGTCCGGTCGTGTCACTGGTGGCGACACTGCCCAAGAGCGTGCCTAAGCCGGAGAGCACCGCCGCATTCACCGTGACATCCTGTTGCGGCGCGGTGTTGCCGAGGCTATCGAGCAACTGCAGGACGGGCTGCTGCGGTATGGGCACCCCGATGGAGGCTGTCGAGGGGAGATCCCGCTCGATGCGAAGACGGGTCGGCCGGCCACCGACCAGCGACAGCGGGATCGTGGCGGTACCCGGTAGTCCGTCAGCCGTGAGAGTGAGTTGGCGCGCGCCTGCCACCCCCGCCACCACCAGTGTCGTAAAGGTCGCGCGCCCCTGCGCGTCGGTAATGCTGCTGTTGCCGCTCACGGTCGTGGAACCGGTGCCGCCCTGTACGGCGATTTGGACAGTGCGGCCCGCCAGTGCCACATCATTCCCCGCCACATCGCGCACCTGCGCCACGAACGACACCGGGTTCGCTATACCACTGCGGAGCGTCAGGGCAGGGACCGTGGCCGCGACGGCGGCTGGCGCCCCGGCCCGGAGTGTGAACGCGGCAGAGGTAACTGCGGTCAGCCCCGCCGAGGAGAACACCAGGGTGCGCGGGCCGACGGTTCCTGCCACCGTGAGATTGGCAAACTGCGCGATTCCTTGTACGGAGTTCACCGTGGTCGCGCCGGACAGCACACCACCGCCTTGGGGCAGCGCCGCCGTGACGGGAACCGCCGCCGTGGTCACGAGATTCCCCGCGACATCGCGCACTTCGATGACTGGTTGCGCGGTGAGCGGCGTGCCCGACGCGGCTCCCTCGGGTTGCGCACGCACGACCAGACGGGCGGCGGCACCGGCGGACACCGTGACCGTTACTCCGGGAGAGACAACGCTGCCACTCGATGCCGTGATGGTTGCCGATCCGGCGAGCCGACCGGTAATGACTCCGCCACTCACACTCACGACCGCGTCGTTGGAGGACGCCCAGATGAAGCTGCTTACACTGACTAACCGGTTGTCTTTCGTCAACGCACCGGCGTTCAACGTGCCGGTTGTACCGGAGACCAGTGTCACCGCAGCCGAAGGCGAAATTTCGATGCGGGCGATCGAATTATCGGGTGGAGGAGCGCTCGGGCCACCGCTGTCCCCGCCGCCGCCGCACGCGCTCACCACTGCCAGCAGGAGCGCGGGGAGTGCGCGCAGTGCTACGAAACGTGCACGATTCATCATCAAGCGCCTGATTTAGGACTGGGGGATGCCGGACGGATCAGCGATCCCTGATGAGACACAGCCACAGCAGGTGGACCATTGCAAAGCAGCCAGACGCTACTGCCTGGGGGCGGTTACCGCTAGGGTCAGCCGAACAGCGCGAGCGCCACGGCACCCACCAGGATTATCGTGCCCACACCGATGATCAGGGCGCGGTTCGGAGCGGATGTGCCTGTGGTCGCCAGTCGCGGAGGCTCCTCCTGCGCCGTCGAACGTTGCTGGGGCCTCGGCGCCGGTGCTGGTGGCGGCGCGTGCCGCGGGGCTGGCGCCTCATTCTTGACCGGCGCTGGCGGTACCGCGGCGGCGCGGGTCGCATCGCGCCGCCGCTTTGCATCCGCGATGATTTCTCGCTCCTCGGTGGTGAACCGCCGTACCAGCGATACCGAGCGCGCTGGAGCGTCCGGTTTCTGCGCCGGTCGCTTTGGTAGCGGCTTGATGACTCGGGTGACACTCAAGCTGTACTCTTCGCTGCCTTCCTGATCGAGGCGTAACGCGACGATGCGGCCGGTGGCATGCTCGCGACCGAAGTACACCAATCCGCCGCCTTCGGCACGCGGCATCTCGCCGAGAATTTCGAGGTCCGCGCCAGCGGCACCGCGGACTGCGGACAGCAGCGTGGTCCGCGAATGTGAGCCCCCCGCCGAGACCCCAACGCCCGATACGTCTGCGCCACACTGCGTGCAGAAGCGCGCCCACTTACGCAGGCGATGCTTGCAGCGGTGGCAGAGCGAGCCTTCGTCGGGCACCGAGTGATCGAGTTTTCGCAGGATGTCGATGGAAAACGTCGGCTGTCCATCGGCATCAGTGCCATCCTCTTCGAGTTGAATGGCCGATAACTCTCCGTCTCCTGCGCGCTCCCGCGCGAGAAAAACGAAGCGATGTCCGTCGCGCTTTCCCAGGAATCCAAGGACATCGTACTCGTCGCCGAGCGACTCCTGCAGCGACTCCATCAAGACGTTTTCGTCGAACACCGCAACCGCCGTACTGAAAATGATCCGGGACACCACTGCGCCCGGGCGCGCCTCTGCCAAACATGGGCTCGATCCACAACCAGTGAGAATACTGGAAGTTACGGTATCCCGAAAGTGTCCGCGGTCCAGCCTGTCTGACCTGCTACCCTCCACATATATTTGCTGCGCATTGATCGGCGCCTGCCGTTGCCCTGCCTTTTTGCCATTCGGAGCCCCCTGTCTTGAGCACAGCTGCTGTACGTATCTGCCGTCAATGTGGCGATCAACTGGTGGCGGCCGACCGCTTTTGCGCCACCTGCGGCACGCGGGTCGAGCGCAGCTGCATTCAATGCAGCACCATGCTGGTGTCTGGCGATCGCTTCTGCCCCGAGTGCGGAACGCCGCAGGAGCCGACGGGCCCAGTCAGCGCAACGCCGAGTGGGTTCACGTCGGTGTGGGATTCTGTGGTGCGGGTGCTGCGATCGAGTCTTTCCGGCGATTACCGGATCACCCGGGAGCTTGGACGCGGCGGACAAGCGGCGGTGTTCCAGGCCGACGAGCTGGCATTGAACCGCCAGGTGGCCATCAAGGTGCTGGCGCCCGGCGTGGTGAACGGTGAACGGGATGTGGAGCTTTTCCGTCGGGAGGCGCAAACCATCGCCAACCTGACGCATCCGCACATCGTGACGGTGTACTCCGTACGGCAAGTCGACGATCTGCACCTCTTTGTAATGCAGTACATCGAGGGGCGGTCGCTGGCGGCGATCATCGCGGAGCGAGGGCCCCTCCCGTTGACGACCGTACGCGCCGTGGCCTTTCAGGTGGGGAACGCCCTGCAGTACGCCCACAAGCGCGGGGTGATTCACCGGGATATCAAGCCGGCCAATGTACTGTTCGATGAGGATGGCAATGCCATCGTCACCGACTTCGGTATTGCAAAGGACATCACCAAGGGCACCTCGAGCACGTTGACGGGCGGCCTGCTGGGAACACCGGCGTACATGAGTCCTGAGCAGTGCAATCAATTGCCGGTCACCTGGGCGTCCGACCAGTACTCGATGGGGGTGATGCTCTACGAGATGCTGACGGGGCGCGTGCCGTTCGACGGCTCGGCGTTCATGGTGATGCAGGGGCATACCGACAGGGAGCCGCCTTCGATTCGGACCTTGCGTCCCGATTGTCCGGTGGAGCTCGAGTGGGCGGTGTTGCGCATGCTGGCGAAGCGATCCGGTGAGCGCTTTGCCACCTTCAGTGACGCCCTGGAAGGGTTGGGAGCGACGCCACTGACGCGTGACGATCCCATTCGCGGGGAACTGAAGCGTCTCGCACTCGGCGCGGCGACGGCGTCGCCGGCGCGTCCCGTCAGCGGCGGTCGCCTTACCCTGAGCATGCCCGAGCAGGTGGAAGTCGGCGAGCCGGCGGCGTGGGATCTCTACCTCGTGGCGCCGGGAGAATCCGAGTCGCTTCGCGTGACGGGCACGCTGCGTGTGAGTGATTCCGCCGTGGCACGATATGACGAGGCTACGGGGGCATTGGTCGGTGTGACGCCCGGTCGCGTCACGGTGACGGCCGAATCGGAGCATGGGCAGGCGACCGCCGAGGTCGAGGTGATTGACGCCCGCGTAGCGTCGGTGACGCTGACCGCGCCGGCGACACAGCTTGAGGTTGGGCAGACGCAGCGATGCACGGCGGACGTCAGGGATCGCCGCGGCGCGCCCATGTCGTTGCCTGTCACGTGGGAGTCGTCGACGCCTTCCGTGTTGTCGGTGACGCGCGAGGGGGTGCTGCGGGCGCTGACGCCGGGCGCGGCTCGGATTGTCGCGCGGTCCGGTGAGGCGAACGATGAGCGTGCGTTCGTGGTGCTTGCGGCAGCGGCGGCGTCAATAGTGGTCTCGCCCCCGCCCATGCAGGTGGAAGTCAACGAATCGTTCGTGTTGTCGGCGCAAGTGCTGGACAGTCAGGGTGAACCGCTGGCGGGCTATGCGCCTCAGTGGAGCAGCAGCGACGAGCAGGTCGCCGATATCGACGCCTTCGGTGTGGTGTCTGCTCATGCGCCAGGTCATGTGCAATTCGTGGCGCGCTCCGGGTCTGCCGAAGCGAGGGTGGCACTCGTGGTGCGTGCCGGAAGTTCCGTGGCAGCGAGCGATATGGGGATAAACGGCGGTGAGGGGCCCAACGCCGCTCCTGCCTTCGAGCCGTACGCCGCTGAGGCGATCAGCGGCAATGTGTCAGAGACGCGAAGCGCCAAACCGGCGGCCATCTCATCGGACGAGCGTTGGGACGCGGAAGGGTTGGAGGAGGTTCCGACACCGCGACGCTCCCGATCGTGGGCCATGGGGGCAGGTGCCATTGCAATAGTTGGCCTTGCCACTGCGCTGTTCTTGAAGGGGCGCGCCGACGGGGATCGGGTCGATGCCGATCCGGGGATGAGCGCGACCGTGCTGTCCCGTTTCCCGGTCGCCATTGCCGGAGCTCTCGACAGCTTGGGCTATACCTTAGAAGGACCGTCATTTATCGATGGATTCGATGCCGAGCCGGACGGGCGGCGCACTGTCCAGGACTCCGCATATCGTTCGCCGAGCTGGGTCCCGCTCGAAGCCGGAGGTATGGCGGTGCACGCGGTGCTGCGTGAACCGCTGGCGTCGACGCGGTCTGCGGCGATCGTCATTCAGACATCGGATCGCGCCACGTATTTCCTCGAGCTTCTCAACGAGCCGAAATCGACTGGGTTGCGGCTATTGCGTCAACGTGATGGGAAGCGTGAGGAGCTGTTTGTTGTACCCGCGCTCCCGTCGCGTTGGGTTGGACCGCTTTCACTCGACGCCGTGTGGGCCGGTCCGGCTCTTCGCCTGTATGTGGATGGTGTGCCGGTCGCGGCACCGATTGCGATTGATCAGCCACCGAAGGTTCGTGTTCTGCTCTACGGCCGCGGCGGCGCCGTCTTTGACGAATTGACCGCCGTGACGCTTCGTTCACGATGAACACCGCCCGCCTCCACGACGTTCTCCTTGCGGATAGACCGAGCCCAAGTACATTGGCTACGCGTATTGGAGATCTTCCTCCTATCACTATCAGTACTAATTCCCCAACGGCAATGTCCGAGCGCAGCTATCTCCGGGGCCATAGAGTGCAAGGGCGTGCGTCCACTGGTCGCCGCGTAGGCCAGCTCGCGGTGGTCGTCGTCGCCACGGCGTTGACTGTAACCGCGTGCGGCCGCGGCCGGCCGCCTGCACCGCCGGTAGCCACCGCGCCTTCGGTCGAGGCGCCCATGACCGTGGTGGGTCGGATTACGCGCACCGTTGGCAAAGACACGGTGCCGGTGGGTGGTGCTTTCGTCCGCATTTCCGATCTCAGTCTCACTACGCAGAGTGACAGCAGCGGGAACTACACGTTTTCGGCGGGGCTGGTTCCCGGGAAGTATCGGGTGTCGGTGGAATTTGACGGCCAAAAGGGAGGCACGGCCACGGCGGTGCCTATTGTGGTTGGCAAGACGGTGAGCGTTCCATTGCATCTAGGTGGAACAACTGCGTGGCCGCCTCCAATTGCGCTCGATACGATGGTGCGCAAGCCGAAGAGCGTGCAGGGTGCCCCACCGCGGGGAGGGGTATGAGTTCTATGGCGAGCATGTGGAAGGCAGCGGGACGGCGACCCGCTGCCGTCTTGGTGTTATCGGCGGTGCTTGGCGGGCTCACGGCCTGTGGTGGTGACAAAGCGGGCACCCCGGACGGGCCTTCGGACGACAGCGTGTTTGGCGAGGCGCCGCAGATTCTGCCCGAAACGCCCAACGATTCGCCGTCTGTCTCTGGCAAACCAGTGAAGTCAGACTCGGCGCCCATCAGCAAAGTCGTCGTCACCGATCCGTCGGGCGGTACCTCAGTGCCCCCGGTCTATAGGCCGCCTGTTTCGTCTGGCGGGGCCGCCGGTCCCACGGGAAGCGCTGAAGTGCGTTTCGAAACCGCTCCCGCCGGTGCGACGGTGGTACTGCGTCAGGGAAAGTCCACGTTTACCGGGCCAACCCCATTCGTGGCCAAGGTCCCGCCGGGTACCTACACGTGGTCGATCAGCAAAGAGGGGTTTTTGCCGGATTCGTCCGGTTCGGGCGGGCTGCAATTGGTTGCGGCACCGCGGACCGTCTCTGTCCAGTTGATGAACGCGAATGACTGGAGTGGCATTGCCGATAAGGCCGATGCCGCATTTCAGGCGGGTACCTGTGAGCAGGCCGTCCCCCTTTATCGCACGCTCGATCGGCCACGTGAGCGGGTCAGCCGGATGTACGAGCGGTGGACAGAGTCGCGTATGCGACTGGCGCGCTGCTCTCAGCGGATCAACGATCCCGCGGGTGCCGTGGAGGCGCTGAAATCGCTGCGCGATGACAACCCGGGCGGCGTGAACTGGCGCGCGGTGTACGAGCTGGGGCTGGCGCAGTGCAGTAATCTGTCGTTCACCGAAGGGCGCCGGACGTTTGGCGAGCTCGATGGGCAAATTCGTAACCGCGTGGCGAGCGAGAACCGTCCGGCCATGCGCGCGCTGGCGTACTACGGCCGTGCCTATTGCGGATTTCAAGACTTCGACAACCGGACTGGTACGCCGCCCCAATCGTTGGTCACGGCCCTCGATGACGACTTCGAGCGCTTTTTCAAGACTGCCGAGACCGCACGTGAACAGGGCGCGATGTCTCCCGAAGTCAACAAACTGCTCAACGAAGCTGTGAGCGACGCCGAAGCCATGCGTAAGCGCCTGCCGGACCGGTAGCATTTTCCGACCTCTTCTCTCCCCTACTTCAATGGCACGCATCCATACCGCTTTGCTTTCCGCGGCAGTCATCGCCGGCGGAATCGCCATGCCGAATCGCTTCGTTGAGGCCCAGTCGGGCGCTTCGGGGCTGGTGTACAACGTGCGGGTCAGCCCCGGCAACCCGGATATTCTGTCGTACGAGTTCCGTCGTGGGGAGGAGTCACAGGAGCTGCAGTTTGCCCGGGTGCCCGACGGCGCGCCGTACGGACTTCGTCAGGGGCCGCAGCCAACGGCAAACAGCGGCTTTGCGCTGCCAGGGCTGGGGACGTCCGCGACGCTCAAGCAGTACAGTGGTGACCTTGATTGGCGCCCGGTGCTTGCTGGTTCGGTCAATTGGTTTGCGTATGCCTCGGGCGAGCCGCAGGGGGTGCGGGTCCGGCTGAACTATCTCAATGCCGACGGAAGCGTGAGCGGGAAGCCCGCGTTGCCGTTGCCGGGCGATATGGCTTCATCGTCTCCGCGTTGGTCTCCGAACGGCCGACACCTGGCATTCGTCTCCGACAGCGGCGTGCTGCATATCGCCGCCGGCGTGGACCAGCTTCTGCGCAACCCGGCGGCGACGGTACAGATCTCCCGTGCCGTGACCGGCACACGGGTGCTGTTTCCGGCGTGGTCGCCGAGCGGGCGGTACATCGCGTATCAGACCGAGCGCGATGTGCGCGGGACGCGCCGGTACGTCGTCGAGCTGTTGCCGATCGATTCCGCCACGGGCGCTCCGACTGGCGCACCGACGATCATTACCAACCTGCCGCTCGAGAACGCGTTTCGTCCGTCGTGGTCGCCCGATGAGAAGTACGTGGCGTTCTACATGGACCGCGGTGGCATGGACGCCACGAAGGATCTGGACATCGGGATTGCGGAATTGCTCATCGATGCCAACACCCGCCGGTTGCTGGGTGGAGAAGTGAAGCAGGGCCGCCGTTCGCGTCGTCTGGCGGAAGCGGTGGTCGTGAACGACACGCGTGGACCGTCTTGGGGGCGGGTAGAAGGGGAAGTTGCCGGCGGGGCTCGTCGCCCGTTGCCGGGGGTGTTTTACGCGAAGCGTGACGCGGCGCGTGGCAATCCGGTGATGTTCGGGTCCCTTGATCGTTGGTTGGCCAACCGTCCTGAGGACGAATCCAACATCGAGATTTCGACCGGATGGGAAACCCGCAATCACAAGGCGATCGTCGCGCAAGAGAGCGGCGGGCGCATTCGCCTCGCGTATGCCTTCACGCAGAGTGGCGGCGAGCAGGTGCGCACGCGTGACGTGCCAGCCGCGTTCGCCACAGCCACGGTCGCGGTTGACAACGCGTATCCGGGGTCGGGTCAGGTCGGCACGTCGACCGCCGCTTCCGGAAAGAATGCGTCCCCGGTCACCACAGGCACACGACCCGTGACGCCGGTGGTCGGGGGGCGTTCCGCCGGTGGAAAGATTGCGGACCTTATCCCGGGCGTGATGCAGATGCGCCAGAAGCGGCCCGTTCCGGCGCTCGCGATACTGGGCCTCGGTGCGGCGGCGGGGTATGTGATGGCGACGGGGATCAACTTTGCGGAGTTGAAGCCCGACTCTGAACAGATGGGGAAGTTTGCCGCCGGTCTCGGCGGCGGTCTGGTGGTGTACGCCATCGGTCTGGTCGACGGTCACAAGCATGATCGCGCCGTCGCGACACGCGTGAGCGCTGGTGTGGTTCCCGTGCGTGGGGTGCAAGGCTCGGCATCGCCGGCGCTGGCCGTTGGGGTTCGTCACTCGTTCGGTCGTTAATCGGCATGAGGATACAGCTTCCTGCACGTGCGGTGTGGCGGATCGTTCGCCGGCTCTCCATTGTCGCCACACTCGCCGTGCCGGGACGACTCTCCGCGCAGGCGCAGTTCGACCATACCGCGCAGATCGATGCGGTTCTGGCGCAACTCGGTGGTGGGCGCGACTTGGCAAAGGCGTCGGAGCGCCAGCTGGGGCAGCTTTGGCAACACCTGACAGGTCGCGGGCAATTCTTCCTCGATCTGCACGTCCTCGATCGCGAGCTGCTCGTCGAACTTGCGAAACAGCGCGATTCCATCGCGCGGGCAGGCGGGGCTTCCGGACCTGGCGCCGTGTATTTCCTCGCTCGCGCCCAGCACGAGATGGGTCAGCCTCGCGAAGCTGGCGTGCTGTACGAACGCGTGGCGACCGGCTCATCCCGGTTGCGCGCCGATGCGGCGGCCTGGGCGGCCGTCGTGGCGGGGCGTGGTGGTAACAGCTGGCAACAGGCCGTCACTGATTGGCGTGCCGGCAAGGACGCTTCGGTCGGCGCGTGCGCTCCGGGGGCACATCCCATTTGCCCGCTGGTCAAGGCACTTGTCGAGGGTGATGTGCCCTCCATGCTTCGCCTGCAGCGCGAATCGCTCCGGCGCATCGCACCGGAATACGCCGATACGCTGAAGGGTAAGACTGGTGTCTTTCCGGTGGAATATCACGACCCTGTCTCCCTGTACGTGATGGGCGTCGTGGACAATTACGTGGCAGCGCGCATGCTCGAAGGGCGCTCCGGGTTCGATGCCTTTCGGGGTATCGCCCTGCTTCGCGCCGGGCGGCCTCGTCAGGCGCTGGAAGCCCTCGATGGCGCCACCACGACCGCAGTACCCGTTGGTGTGTTTTTTGGCGAAGCAAACGCTCTGACCGGCAATAGGACCGCTGCCGAACAAGCGTGGCGCGGCATTACCGGCGGCGCCAATCTGAATCTTTTGGCGGACAGCCGCTCGTTGGCACTCGCCGATGGCGGATTCGCCCTTCGTCGCTTCGACGAAGAAAATAAGCAGCAGCTGCGCGGGCTCCGGGACGCAAGCGGTGCAGGACCGAGCTTGGGGCGCGCGCTGCTTCGTGAGCGCCAGTGGCAGCGCGCCATCGATGCCATGCGCGCGGTGCGCCCCTTGAGCGTCACCCCTTCGCCGAATCGCGTGCCACCACTCATTCCCGTCCTCTCCGCCTATGCGTACTACGGGGCGGGTCGGGCGGAGCGTAACCAGTCGCTATATATGGAAGCCGTGACCGAGTTGCAGGCTGTTGCGACCGTCGGCGGCGCCGCCCGTACGTTCCGCCTGCTCCAGGCAGTCTCTGTGCCCAAGAACGGCACTGGGGAAATCCGTTGATTCGCAAAAGCAATACCGAGGACGGGATGAAGAGCATGACCCCATTGCGCGTACGTCCGGCTACGCTGGCTTGTATTGCCCTGACGCTGTGCGGGCTTCCGTCCGTGGCGTATTCCCAAGGCAGCATGGAGCTGTACTATGCGGAAAGCGGCCGGCGCGCGCTGCTGAACCCGCACGCCAATGCTGTGGCATCGGCCCCAACCGATCGCTTGCTGTCGCTCGTGTACGAGCCGTTGTACCGCCTCAACCTCGACACCGAACAGTTCGAGAATGTGCTGGCCGCCAAGGCGCCACAGCCTGCTCAGGCTACTCGAGGCGGGACAGCATTCACTATCGATCTCAAAAAAGGCGTACGCTGGCACGACGGCAGTGCGTTCACCGCTGCCGACGTGGTTTTCACGTTCAACTTCATTCAGAAGTTCGGCAAGAATAAGGAAGATCGTGCGGCGTTGCAGCGTTGGATTCTCCGTCTCGATCAGGATCCCAAAAACGCGTACCAGTTGCGCGTCGAAGTTGCACCGGGTGTACAGGCGCAGTGGGCCCTGTCATTCCTGGTCATCCCGGCAGGACGCTTTGCTGCGGATATGCAGCCATTAACGCCAAGCCTGGTAGACAAGCCCATTGGCACCGGCCCATACAAGTGGGATGGTGAGGACTCGGGCGAACCGCGGCTGGTGGTCAACACCGCGCATCATGATCCGCTCAAGGGGGCGCTTACTCCCATTGTGAGCAAGGAGTACACCGACGCTCCCACGGTGGCGGTGGAACTGATCAATCAGGGATCACGGCTCGGTCTCATTCCCGATCTTCCGACCAGCCAGTTCGGTACGGTCGAAGCGAACTCCAATGTCGTCGAGATGGAGCGTCTGGCCAGCTACAAGATTCACGCGTTGGCCATTCGTCAGCAGCCGGGAACGTCGTCACTGATGAATAACCCCAAGGTCCGTGAAGCGCTCGTAATGGCGATCGACCGCAACAAGATGCTGAAGACGCGTTTCTCCGACCGCGGTAAGGTCATGAGTACACCGTATTCCCCGAACACGGTGTATGCAGATGCGGGATTCGAGGGAATTCCTTTCGATCTCGAGCGCGCCAAGAAGATGATCGCCGAGGCCGGTGGGAAGGGCAGTCGCCTGCGGTTACTCGCCCGTCGCACGACGTCCATCAACAAACAGCGGGATGACGACCTGCTTGCCGACCTGCGCGAGCAGCTCGCGGCCGTGGGCTTCAATGTGGTGGTGACGCAGGTGCCGCCGGACGAATACGACCGCCTCAAATACGGGACGGCGAATACGTGGGATGTGGCACTTGTGACGCAGGAGTTCGACCCGAATCACGATATCTCCTGGTTGTATCACAGCCGATCCATTCGCGACGGCGGCGCCAATTACATGAAGTTCAGCAACCCGCAGGTTGATGGGCTCTTCAATCGCGCCGAGCAGGAAACCGATGCGGCGGCACGCTTGGAGTATCTGCGCCAGGCTGGCGTGCTGATCGGACGTCTGGTACCCGCGGTGTTTCTCGTGAATGAAGAGCCGGTGTACGCGTACAAGCGTCGGTTCGAAATCGACAAGTCCGACGTCCATCAGTTCAACTTCTTCACGTACGCCAACCGCTGGCGCCTCAAGGCGCGTCGCTGAGTTTGGTGGAGCGCAGAGGGACGGTCGCCGCGCTGATGCCGGTGCTCCGTCAGGGAATCGCAACGCTCGTGCTGGCGGTGCTCGTCGTCGTCACGATCGTTGCGCTCCCCGCATACAGCGGACTCGAAGAGCTCGCGTGGCCCGGCCGCGTGTGGCGTATCCTGTCGCACGTTGCCCAAGGACAGCTGCCCGAGGCGTCGGCGGTCACGCGCAGTGCGCAGCTGTACACCGACCTCCCCACGCTCGTCATGCGCAGCACGGTGCTTGTCGTCGGTGCGATGTCGTTGGCGTTGCTGATTGCGCTCCCGATTGGCATTGCGGCCGCGACCAAGCCCTCCGATCAGCGGCGCCGGGCCATCGCCCGCGTGGCGATCACGCTGTCGAGTATGCCGGCGATCATGTGGGCAACGGTGCTCCTTCTCGCCTCGCTGAAGCTGCAAGTTTCGCTCACCACCGATCCCACGCTGGCGCTGTGCGCTGCCATGGCGACGCTGGTGCTTGGCGACCGTCTGGTGGGCGACTTGATCGCGCGCGTCGAAAGTGCCACCAAGGAGCTGCTGGATGAACCGTATCTGCGGACCGTTCGCGCCTCGGGTTTCCATGTGGTGCGGCATCTGGCGCAAGGGCTTGTGCCTCCTGTTGCCGACGCCGTCGCCTCGCGTACGCTCTTCCTGATTGGCGGCGCCATCGTCGTGGAACGGTTGTTCGATATTCGTGGGCTCGGATTCCGCGTGTTCGAGTCGCTGGAGGCCAATCCCCTCGAGCGCGAGCTCGTGGTGGTGTGCACCATTGGTCTGGTGTTCCTGGGCGTGCTCGTACGTGCCGGCGCGACGGGCGCGGCCATGTTGGCAGACGGGCGGCGACGTGCCTGATATCGCTCCTGGGCAGTTCATCGCTCCCCTCCGCGCACGCGGATCTCTGTCGCTCCGCCTGGGCATCGCCCTATTCGTAGTGCTGACATTGGTCAACCTTGCCGCCTACTCTACCGAGCAACCGGCGAGCGACACCTACCTCCGGTTTGCGCCGTCGCATGTGGCAGCACTGCGCGCACTGCTTGGAGGCGGTCAGGTACAGGACACCGTGACGCGGCAGGAGGTGGGCTTCACAGGGGTTTTTGGCAATGCCTCCGCCAGTGAGCCGTCGGCGGAGCCCGATACGACGTCATCGCCGCTCCCCAAGGTGTATGAGTCGGAGCCCGATCCGGTGGCGCGTGTTGGCGTGACCTACCAGTATGCGCCCGCGACTCGTGTGGTATTGCGCGACTACCGCGTGCAGGTGACGGACAAAGCCGACCCGGCAGCGTCGTCATCCTGGATGACCGCTGACGCCCAAAGCGGCGTCATTTCCGGAACCCCGGACCGCGTCGGCACGTACGACGTTTCGCTCACCGGGACGATGGACGACGGGCGGGCTGCCACCCAACGTTTCACGCTCTGGGTGGACAACCGCTTCCTGCTCTTCGGCACCGACAACAACGGGCGTGACATCGCCCACGGAGTATTTCTCGCCGCCCGCAGTACGATCGTGCCCGCCGCGGTCGCTGTGCTGATCGCGGTTGGGTTGGGTGTGCTCGTCGGAGCCATCAGCGGCTATTACGGCGGTCTCGCGGCGCGTTCGTCCGGCGGCCTGTCGGCCATCGTGCAATCGGTGCCGGGATTGCTGCTCATCGCCCTTGCCGGTCGCATGTCCGATTGGAACCTGCTCGTGATGATGGCGGCCGTCGGTTTGGTCATGCTCCCGGAAACCGCGAGCGGGGTCCGCGAACTCGTCGAACGGTTCCGGCGACGCGACTTCGTGGAGGCCGCGCGTGAACTCGGGATGCGCGACACGCAGATCCTCTGGAACGAAATCATCTGGCATAACGGCCGTCGCTTCATCGCGTCCCGTATGTGTCAGGCGTTCACCTTTGCCGTTCTCACCGAAGTGACGCTGAGTTTTCTGGGGCTCACCGATCCCCTCACGCCAAGCATGGGGCGCCTGTTGCTGGTGGGACGGGAGAATGAATTCCGGGCCAGCATGATGGTGCCGGCGCTCGCCTATCTCATGCTCGTGATTTCGTGCTTTGCCCTGCTCGAACGCGGATTGATTCTTCGATGGTCGCGTCGCCGATGAGCTCTCCTGTAACACCCGCGCTGGCAATCCGGGACCTCGTTTCGTGGTTCGAGACGCCGTGGGGCACCGTTCGTGCGGTCGACCACGTGTCGCTCTCGGTAGCCCCTGGCCGTTCCCTTGGGATTGTTGGAGAGTCCGGGAGTGGCAAGACCCAGACCTTTTACAGTGTGCTCGGCCTGACGCGTGGAGCGCCCGGCGTCATTGCGGGATCGGCACGCATTGCGTCTGTCGAGCTGCTGGATGGACTCGACCAGTACGTGGAACGGACGGTGGATGCGGACGGTCGTGCCGTGGTCACGAAGTCGCCGACCTGGCAGCCGGTGCACGAAGCGCGTGTGAAGACGGTGGTTGGACGAGATGTCGCCATTCTCTTCCAGGACCCTCGTCGCTCACTCATTCCGTACTGGACGATCGGTCGTCACTTGCAGGAAGTGTTGTCGCGGCAGCCGCAGGAGCGTTCCGTTGCGAACGGGTGGCGGGAGGTGGCACTTGCACGCCTTGCCGAGTTGGGGTTTTCGCAAACGCAGCGCGTGCTGAACAGCTATCCGGAACAGCTCAGTGGCGGCGAGGCGCAGCGTGCGATGCTTGCGATCACGATGGCCATGCATCCGTCGGTGTTGATTGCGGACGAGCCGACCACCGGGCTCGATACGATCAATCAGTCGCGCGCGCTCGAGTCGATTGCCTACCAGCACCAATCGCTCCACATGGCGCTGATCTTGATCTCCCACGATCTCGGCGTGGTGGACGCGATGGTGGAAAATGTCATCGTGATGTACGCCGGGCGAGTTGTGGCATCCGCCCCGGCGACGATCCTGCGCGAGCTGCCGGACGATCGCCTGCACCCGTATGCCCTGGAACTGCGCGTGAGTCGCGATCGCCGTTCGCGCAATGCGACGCTCACGGCAGGTGAGGGTGGCGCACCGGCACCACGTGCCACGACGGGATGTGCGTTCCGTCACCGGTGCACGTTGCGTCCGCGCCTCCCGGAATCGGTGCGCTCCCGATGTGACGGGGAGGCCCCGCCGCTTCGTGCTCTGGAGAGTAGCTATACGGTGGCCTGCTGGGGGATCGAGTCGTGAGTCAGGCGCTCCCGGTGCTGGAAGCACGCGCCCTCGTGAAGCGATTCCCGCCTGCCAAGGGGACCGCGCACGCGGCCACGGCCGCGGTGGATGGCGTGTCGCTGGTCGTATACGACCGCGATGTCATTGGCATCGTCGGGGCGAGCGGCTCGGGAAAGAGTACCCTTGCGCGATTGCTGACGCGCCTTGCGACGCCCACGTCCGGACAGGTGCAGCTGAAGGGGGTCGACGTGCATGCCCTGGACGAGGAGACCGCGCGCGAGCAGATCCGTCCGGCCATTCGCATGATCTTCCAGGATCCTGACGCCGCTCTGAATCCCGCCTACACGATTGGCGAAGGACTGCGGCGTGCGTTGAAGATTGGCGGGCGCACGTCGGCCGAGCAGGTGGAGGCGACGTTGTCAGGCCTGCTGGCTGATGTCGGGTTGGCACGCAGCTACGCCGACAAGTACCCCGACGAATTGTCCGGCGGCGAAAAGCGTCGACTCGGGATCTGCCGCGTGCTGGCCAGTAATCCGGCGGTCGTGGTGGCCGACGAACCGCTGAGCGGGCTCGACGTCGTGTTGCAGGAGCGGGTGCTGTCGCTGCTGCTCAAGGAGCAGGAGGCGCGCCAGTTTGCCTTGCTGTTGGTCTCACACGATCTGGATCGCGTGCATCAGGTGTGCTCGCGGGTCGTGGTGATGTTCGCCGGTCGGATCGTGGAATCGGCTCCGGTTATCCGTGGAGAGATCGCCCCCACCGCTCGCTACCGGCATCCGTACGCCATTTTGCTCGCGGAGGCGAAGGAGACGTTCGACCGGGGGCTCCGCCTGCAGGTGGCGACCCGCCGGTCTGGCGGCGAAATCGCTGCAGACGCGACGTTGCTGGAAGAGGCTGACCCGATTCCGGGCCGTTCAGGAGCGTCCGGATGCCCGTATCTGGGCAGCTGCTCCCGCTACAAGCATCTTGGCTCGCCTGACCGTTGCAGGCAGGAGGCGCCGCTCCTGAGTGAGTATGCGCCCGGTTGGCAGGTCGCCTGTCACTTCGCCAACGAATCCTAGGTCAGAGCTTGCATTGCTGCGGCAGGAACGGCAGACTCCTTCGACCGGGATGAACTGAACGCCAGCTTGCTGGTGTCACCTCACACTTTTTTGATTCGGGCACGTGTCCACAGGCCGCATTTCCACTGCCACATCGTGCAAGGTCTGTGGTCACCCTCTGATCTCGGGCTTTCGCTTCTGCTCCAGTTGTGGTGCAGGAGCCGACCCGCATTGTGAGCGCTGTGGCCAGCGGATGCGTGAGGACGAGAGCAAGTGCTCAGCGTGCGGCGAAGGCGCCACGACGGCTGAAATGTCGTCGGCCCGATCAGCCAATGATCCCATTCTGACTCGATTGCGGAGTGAGCTCGCCGCCAATTTCAGTGTAAAGCGCGAGCTCGGGCGAGGGGGACAGGCGCAGGTGTATCTCGCGGAAGATCGTGCCTTGACGCGCCTGGTGGCGATCAAGGTGCTGTCGCGATTTACCGGAGCCAACGAGGAAGCCATTCACCGCCTGCGGTTGGAAGCGCGGACGGTGGCATCGTTTCAGCACCCGCACATCGTCAAGCTGTTCGCGGTGAAGCACCTTGAGGATCTCCACCTGCTGATCATGCAGTATCTCGGTGGTCGTCCACTGGCCGAAATTGTGCGCGCGTCCGGCGCGCTTCCGCTGTCGGTGACCCGCACGATTATTCACCAGATTGGCGGTGCCTTGGATTACGCCCACGCGCGCGGCGTGGTGCATCGTGATATCAAGCCCGCGAATGTCCTCTTCGACGGGGATGGGAATGCCGTGCTCACGGATTTCGGCATTGCCAAACAGGTGCGCGAACGGGGGATAACCCAGACGTCGGCCGCCCTGGGAACACCGACGTACATGAGCCCGGAGCAGTGTTTTGGCGATCCCGTTACGCCGGCATCCGACCAGTACGCACTCGGAGTGATGATTTTCGAGATCCTTGCCGGGGAACCGCCATTTCGCGGGACGGAGCTCGCCGTCATGCAGGGGCATGCCGACGGACCGGTTCCGTCACTCCGGGACCGGTGGTCTGCGTGTCCCCCGCCGGTCGATGCGGCGCTGCGTCGAATGCTCGCGAAATCGCCGGGTGATCGATTTCCCTCGGTTGGGGCGGCCTTGGCGGCCATCGGCGCGTCGGAGGCAACCGACACATCGAGCCACCGTGAGGCACTCAAAGACTGGGTCTTTGCCGAAGAACGAAGCAGCGGTCGCGTTCTCACGCCGACGATGGGGACCATCCCGCTGCCGATGCGTGGGGAGGCAAACGATTCGCGGTCGAAGAAGACGTCGGCTACTGGCGGTCTGCCGGAGAGCGCGGTGGCGCGGAAGACCGGGGGCGTTCCGGTGACCGATGCGGGTTCTCGTGGGAGTAAGGCGGAAAAGGTGTCGTCCGCATCGAGCGGCTTGCCAGATGGTGCTCGCCCGCGCGTCTCTCCCAAGCTGGCCGTCGGAGCACTGCTCGGGCTGGGGGCGGCGGTCGCGATCTTCGCGCTGGTTCGCGGTCGCGGGGAGGTGAGCCAAGAGGAGCCAAAGGAGAGCGACACCACCGCCGCTGTTGTGCAGGGGCCGGTGGAAACGCAGACCCCTGGATCGTCGGTGAATGCCGACACGTCACTTGTGCGTGACATAGTGGGCTTGCCGCGCGCGATTGACCGTTACCTCTCCGACGGCGAATACGGGGGGTGGCGGACCGGCAAAGCCGTCGACAGCGCGAATCGCGTGCTTCCGGGCGTTGGGATTGCTTACGAGGTGGAAAACCCGCGAATTGCGAGGATCTCGGGGGATGTGTTGTTCCTGCTCGATACCGGATCGACGGCTTTGCTGGCGAAAGCGGGCGGGTTGCCGGCTCGGCGTATCCCGTTACGCGTGCTCCCGGATAGCGGGGCGGTGACCGGAGAGGATCGCGCAGGGGCGCTCACCGCGGCGATTGGACAGCTAGAGGCGTTGCTACGGGCAGCAAATACGGTTGGCATGGAGCAACGGCTCGATCCCGGAGCGGTTCGAGGGGAATTCGATGCTTTGTCCGGCTGGATTCGCGGTGCCGTTGGCACGTCGGTGACGTGTTCCAAACGTGACGCTGCACGCTATCAGTGTGAACTTGAAACGAAGGATCGGGGGACGCGCAGTATGCTCGTAGAATTGTCTGCCGAGTCTACGGCCGAGGACGGCTGGCATTTCTGGGTCGTGTCATTAAGCGAACGATGATGGGTAGTCACGACGTCTCTGCAAACTGGTGTTCATGATGTGGTCGAGTGGTCGGGCAGGGTGGGTGTTGGCGGCGGGTTTGCTCCTGTTCAGTGTTGGTGGCATCGCGCAGGCGCAGCCCGTGCGCCCCACTCCGGAGCAGGCGGCGGCGCTATTGCAGACGCGTCCTGACCTCGTGGGACAGCTGCGGCAGCGTTTGCTCACGAGCGGACTGTCAGCCGACCAGGTTCGGGCGAGGCTGAAAGCCGAGGGGTATCCGGAGACGCTGCTGGACGGCTACCTGCCGGGCGCGGCTGCTGGTGGCGCGCCGAGTGCGAGCGCGACCGACGCGCTTGCGGCCATGCGCGCGCTCGGCGTGCTCGATGCAGACGATGCGGCGCAGCTGGGGATGCTGGCGCGTCCGAACACGCCTGAGATTCGTCCGCGGCCGATCGTGGATCCCGGCGCACGTCGGGGGGACGGGCTGTCGGATTCGAGCGCGGTGCTTTTCGGTCTGGATATTTTCCGCAGCGCGACGTCACGGTTTGACGCGAACATGAGCGGGCCGGTCGATCAGGGATATCGCCTGGGGCCGGGCGACGAACTCGTATTGATTCTCACCGGTGATGTGGAAGTCGCGCATACGCTCGAGGTGACGCGCAGCGGGTTCGTGGTGATTCCGCAGGTAGGTCAGCTCGCAGTGGCCAACCTGACGCTGGCGCAACTGGAGGACCTGCTGTATGCCCGTCTGTCGCGTGTCTATAGCGGGGTCCAGCGCGGCGAGGGTGCTACCACGAGATTCTCGGTCAATGTCTCCAGGCTGCGCAGCAACCAGATCTACGTGGTGGGTGATGTGGTGGCGCCAGGCGCGTATCGGGTTTCGAGTGCCGGTACGGCGCTGACGGCGCTGTATGCGGCGGGTGGCCCGAGCGATCGCGGCTCGCTTCGCCGGGTGGAGATCCGTCGCGGCGGTCGGGTGGCTGGCACGCTGGACGTGTATGCGTACCTGCTGCGTGGGGACGCATCGCAGGATATGCGACTGCAGCAGGGTGACGTGCTGTTCGTGCCCGTACACGGTGCACGTATTCGCGTAGACGGCGAGGTGACACGCCCAGCGACGTACGAGCTTCGCGCCGGCGAGCAGCTGGCTGATGTTCTGTCGGCGGCGGGAGGTTTGCGAGCCACGGCCACGTCGCGGCGGGTGCTGATCGAACGCATCGTGCCGGCGGGCGAGCGCACGGGGCTTGGGGCGAGCCGCGCGTCGATCGACGTGTCGCTCGATGCGAGCGGTCGGGCGCCGGGATTCGTGATGTCTGATGGCGACGTGGTGCGGGTGGCGCGCATCGATGACCGGGTACGTGATCGCATCGAGGTGGCGGGGCATGTGTGGACGCCGGGGCCGCAGGGGTACACGCCGGGGCTGACGTTGGAGCAGGCGCTGCGCCGTGCTGGGGGCGTGAAGCCGGATGCCTATCTCGGGCGGGTCTTGGTCTCCCGTTTGAATTCCGACTCCACGCGCACACAGCTGCGGGTCATGTTGCGCGATACGACGGGCGCGACGATAGAGCCGTTCGTGCTGCAGGCAGATGACGAAGTGACGGCGTTCAGTCGCACCGCGTTCCGCGCCGAGCGGTACGTGGCGATTGCGGGTGCTGTGAAGAAGGGCGGGCGGTTCCCGTATCGTGAGGGGATGACGCTGCGCGACCTCGCGCTATTGGCTGGTGGGCTCACGGACTACGCCGATTTGCGGCAGGCCGAGATTGCGCGGCGGCCGGACAGTGCCAGCGCACTTATTCTGAGCGTGACGGAGCGGGTGCCGCTCGACAGCGGATATCTGTTTGCGGACGGGCGGGTGCCCCCAGTCGGTGCTCGGGAGATACCTCTTAAGCCGTACGACAACATTCTGGTGTTTGCGGATCCAGACCGTCGGTCGCCGATCACGGTGCAGGTGACGGGAGAGGTGCGGTACCCGGGGACGTACACCCTCCGCACGCGGAACGAGCGGTTGAGTGCGTTGCTCGAGCGGGTAGGCGGTGTCACGTCGGAGGGGGATCTGACGGGTGGCTACTTCAGTCGGCGGGTGGAGACATCCGGGAGTGTGGAGAAGCTCGTTCGCGAGGCGTCCAGCGTGCGAGACACACGGACGGGGCAGGTGACGGCATCGGCGTCGGATACGGCGCGGCTCGAGGGCGATGGATCGCGGGTGCGCGTGGGTGTGGACCTTCTCAACGCGACCAGGCGGGTGCAGTCGTCGGACAATCTGTTCCTCCGAGATGGTGACTCATTGCACGTGCCGGCGCGGCAGCAGGTGGTGACAGTGCGAGGTGAGGTGAACGCCCCGACGGCGGTGGTGGCGAGCGGTCAGGCCCTTGGTTCGTACATTGCGGCTGCGGGCGGAGGGACCCCCCGCGGGAGGACACGCGGCGCGTATGTGATCCAGCCGAATGGCAAGATTCAGAAGCGCTCGCATCTTTTGTGGGTGATTGCGTTGGATCCGAAGCCACGGCCTGGGGCGACGGTGGTGGTGCCGGCGAAGGGGGAGCAAGTGGGGGGGACCTCGCTGGTGCAGACGATTGGTATTGTCGCGCAAACTCTAGCTGCCGCAGCAGCTGCCCTTGCCATAACGCGATAGAGGTAAACACCGGTGCGTCTTGATGCTACTCACAATAGAGGCTGACTGACGGACACAAGTGAGAAGCAATACCTCGGCAATTGTAGAGCTGAAAGCACCGTAGAAGGTTAAGTAACGAAAAGTGTGTAGTTCGTTCTAGTTGAGAGTAAAGACTACGCGACGCTGTGGTGCGCACAACGTTTTTGACGATGACGGTGGGTAAAGCTGTGCTGAAGTAGCGACGCTTCGCCCATCCGTCTTTGCGTTAGGCTACGATTTCCATTAGGCAGACAGAGGTAGATCGCCTTGCTCGGGAATATGCTGATGACCCGCGTGCCCCGTCAGATTTCTCCGTGTTCGCGGTCGAGGACGTTGGTCGTGCGCATGCGCCGGTGCGCTTTGGACCTCTTTAGCGCCTAGTTGCCGGGCGGATCCTCCAGCCAGTCGGCCACAGCGAGGTATGAGGCGCGAAGGTTGTAGACTGGTACTTACCGTACTGTTCAGCCGAGGCGCGCGTCGGCCAGTTCCACACATTGCGATACGTCACTCATCCCCTTTCTGGTTTGCCGAATCTACATCTACGGGGAACGGCGGCGTCACGTCCGAAACCTACCACTTTACGTTTAAGGAAGTGCTACATTGCGTTGTGATGAGGGCGTCTTTCGCGGACAGTTAGTTTTCGACTGAACTTTCGGCCATGTACACCATCAGCGACGACTCTTCGCGATATAAGATCTTCGTTCGTCAGTTCGACTCGCTCGCCCGTGAAGGGCGCTTGATCATAATGGGCACTACAGAGTGCGAACTCTCCAATCGACCTGCCGGTGAACAAGGTAGCGAATCGGTGACTGGTGGCGCCAATCGTGCTGAGCGCAGGGGATCCATCTGTGCATCTAAGCACGCCATCTACGGCGCACACATTGGGGAGAGCTCACAATGAGTGCGATGTCAGATCAATCTCCTTCGACTCCGCAAGCGTATCAGCCGAGCTCCCCGCCAACTGATGTAACGAGGGACGAGAGTGCCGGTGCGGCACTGTATTTTTTCGGCGCTTTGGTGCTCGAGGCTCGACGCGCCATCATTGCTTTGGCTCTGGCCGGAGTACTGGTCGCCCTTGGCATCGTGACCATTCTCGGTCCTCGGTACTCAGCGACGGCATCCTTCATGCCGCAATCTGCTGGGGATTCCGACCTTTCGGCGTTGATGGGAATTGCGGGCCAATTCGGAATACCTCTTCGTGGCGGATCATCGGCGTCATCCCCAGAGCTTTACGCGGCGCTTCTCACCTCGCCGGTTATCCTTGATCCAATTGCACGCGAGACGTTCCAGCGCGAGGGGACCAGCGGGGCCAAGGAAAGCCTGGCGGTGCTCTTCGATGTGGAGCGTGGGGACGCGAAACGTCGGCACGAAATAGTCATCGAGGAGTTGCAGCAGAGCATCAGTGCCTCCCCCAACCGACGCACCGGCGTGATCGCTCTTCGCGTGCGTACCAGGTGGCCAAGTGTATCGGAGCGCATCGCAGTGCGACTACTTGAAGAGCTGAACACGTTCAATCTCGGTAAGCGGCAGTCCCAGGCAAAAGCCGAGCGGATGTTCGCTCAGAATCGAGCCGCAGAGGCGCGCGCGAGTCTGCGTGATGCCGAGAACGCGCTACGTGATTTCGCAATGCGCAATCGTGTTCAGGGCTCACCGACACTGACACTTGAAGCCGAGCGCCTTGAACGAACCGTTTCGCTGCGCCAACAACTCCTCGGATCCATCGAGCAGTCACTTGAATCTGCGAAACTTCGGGAGGTGCAAGACACTCCCGTGCTCACTGTGATCCAACAGCCATTGGTACTGTCGATTCCGGATCCCCGTGGTCGTGTGAAATTCTCGCTGCTCGGAGCCTTCGCTGGGCTGATGGTTGCGGCGGTGTTCCTCCCGCTACGCATCCTCCTGCGGAAGTCGGCGGTAGATTCCAGTGAAGAGGCCAAGCGTTTCCGTGCAGCGTTAGATGCCTCGAAGCGCTCGCCGCTGGGGCGAACTGTGCTTCCGTCCGGAGACTGAGTAGTGAATCGCGGTGGGGCGATGGAACGCGGACCGAGTCTCGCTGATAGGCTCTTCCGGCCGGAGAGTGCAATCTGGGTGTTCAGCGGATTGTTGCTCGTCGCTTATGCCGTCGTGCCCGTTATTGTATACCTTAACATTTTACCGGAATGGGTCTTCCTCGAGCTCGCGCTAATCACCGTGGTCGGGGTTGGGTCGCTCGTGCTAGGTGCCAGCATACCGATTTTCGATGCGCGGTTCGGCTCTAATCATCGGTGGTTTGATGTCGATTGGCGTCTGTTCGTCGGTGCCAGCTGGTTGGCCTTTATCGCTTTTGTGGTTATTACGTTCGCAACTGCGCCTGCCATTCCGATCATCAGTGCGCTTCAGGGCGCCAGCGCCGAGACGCTGAGCCAAGAGCGTGGAGAGTTTCTGAAGGGGCGCGCTGGTCCGGCGCTGCTCCTTCTCTATGTGAGTGCGTTTATGGTGAATACGGTGGTTCCGTATTCGGTCGTAATCGCATACGCCGCGCGGAGTCGTCTACGGCATATCTTCGCGATCGCCTTCTTCTTGTTCTGTGTGAGCTTTTTGCAGAAGGCGTTATTCTTGAACATGGTACTGCCGTTGTTGGCCTACTTTGCGATACAAGGCAAGCTCGGAGGCCCCAAGGCTGTAGCTGGGATAATCGGGTCAATATTGGTGTTGGTTGCTGCGACCTATCTCTCTCTTGGTGAAGGAGGTACGGCGGATCCTGGGGAGGCCGTGGTCGCCGCAGACATTGTCTCTGCCGCGTTCAAGCCGGCGAATCCGATAGAGTATTTCCTGTGGCGGACTTTCGCAGTGCCGGTATTTACTGCAACAGATACCCTCGTTGTGCATGCAAGCTATTTTGATGCTCGACCGCTGTGGGGAGCTACCAGCTCATTCCTTGCAGCACTCTTTGGATTTGAACGAGTGAACTTGGAGCGCTTCGTCTTTGAGTACCAGTTCGGTGGCTGGAACGACTTGGCGAACTCCAATACCGTTTTCCTGGTCGACGGGTTTGTCAACTTTGGTTGGTTCGGCGTGATCGCTTTCGGCCTTATTTGCGGTCAGCTCATGCGTTGGTTCCGTAGATCGCCCGACATTGGGTTCCAGTCGCTATGGCCGCTAGTGGCACTGGTCCTTTTCAGTTCGCCGTTGATTGGTTTCCTGCTGGGTAACGGCTTTCTGTACATGATCGGCCACGCTCTGCTTGTTCGCATGCGGGGGCGATCTGGGCCGCTTGTTTCTACCATCTAATCACCCTACGCATCCAGCGCGGCCTCGTAAAGCGCTCGCTGATCCGCTCGCACTAGCTCCGAATTGTGCCACAGGATCGTGAAGTCACCACCCACGGCGCGACACGCAGCTTTTACGCGCGTGATGGCATCGAGCGCAGCAGCACCGGTCCCGAGACCCATGTACGGCGCGTCCGTCACTGAGCAATCCATCACTATCAGCGGACGCACACGGATCGACAACGCGCGATCTTCGATCGGGTCAAAGCCTGGATACTCGTGGCACGTACCGCATCGAAATCCGATGCGGTCCGCGTAGCCGAGCGTCGTATCGTAGGTAAATCCTGCGTCGGATAACGCCCGGAGGGTGGTAGGGTGGGAATAGCGCAAGAAATGCATACGCGCGCCCCACGCGCTCTGGTGGATGGACTCCTCCACGCAAATCTTCCGGAGGCGGTCAGCTTCTCGTCGTATTGCATCCTGAGAGCGGAACGACCCGAAACTTGGATGCAGTCCGATTTCATGGCCACGTTCGTGCACGTTTCGCATCAGGGAGCGGATCGGGGGGTCCTCAGGGTCGTAGCCCGCGTCCATGCGCGGCGCCGTCCGACCGCAGATGAAGAAGAAGGTGCTAGACACGCGCCGCGCTTCGGACGTACGCATGATCCAGTCAAAAGTATTGGCCGGGTCCGATGTCCGCAGTGCGCGAGCGGAGCCGACGCGGGTCGATACACCTTGTAGCGCGCGCCTGAGGTCACGGTCCACCAGCACATCGTCCACCACCGCCCGAGCGAACCCGCGGAAAGGACGCATCGCGTACCGACTCGGTTGATCTACATCATGAGACGGGATCATCCGAAAGCCTCGGGTGGTCACGCGATGTAGGGAAGGCCACACACGGTCGGCGGCTTGGTTAAGAAATTCGAGCCACTCGTCCACCACTGGGCGCTCAAGGTAGCCGTGCGCGAACGCGTGCGATGCACTCGCGGGGAATCGGTCGTATCGATCGAGTGGCTGATCGCCCAACTCTTCGCAGCGTGCGAGCGCCCAGTAGAGCAATCCGGGGAGATCGTAGGTTATGCGCGCTGCGCCACCGGGCTCGGGCAGCCAGACCGGGTCCGTACTAATTTCGCCAATGCGAAGGAGCGGGCGTGCGTCCGTCCGTGCGAATCCGTCGGCGGCGGGCGAATAAACGGCCACTGGAATGTCGCGACTCGCCATAGACCAGCACGGATGCTGCACAGGGAATCGGATCACCCGCTCGCTCCCCGTCGCCCGGAGTTCCATGCGTCCCTCGCGTTCGGAGAGCTCAAGAGACGGAGAGATTCGCTCTGCTAGGATCTGCGAGAGCCAGCGTGTGGCTGCGGTGCTCCGGGGGCGGACGGCGATCCTCACGATTCGACGCAGACCTCGTCGATTGGATAGTATCGGAAGCCGATCAATCGAAGATGTCCGAGCCACTGCCTCTGCAGTGGTCCGATCTGCTCGTACGCGCAGGCTTGATACGACTCCAGAGAAAGGACGCGTGAGTGCAAGTCGGTGGCGTCGGCGTACTTGGTTTGCACGAGACACAACGCGTCAGAGAACGCGGGTGGAGGGGCGGAACTTGTTGTGCTGTGTGCGAGCACCATTAGCGGCGCACCATCAACAATGACCTGGGTCCAGTTACCACTGTCACTGATGTCGATCCGCCGGCCACTGAACGCGGCGAACTCGCGCGTCGCCTCCAAGAGCATCGCGTTGCGCGTCGGAATGTCCGGACGAACCGCGACCTGTTCCTTCAAGATTTTCGCAGGCAAGCCCGCCGCGAGTGCTCCGGCCGGCACAGACTTGTTTAACAACGAGCGTGCGCCGACCACGGCCCCAGAGCCGATTTCAACGCCTGGCAGGATGAAGCAGCCCCACGGGAGCCAGACGTCGTCACCGATCGTTATCGGTCCGAACGCCACTGGATATCCTTCGAGCTTCGACAACCATAGCCCGTGTCCGAACATGTAGCTGCCACCTCCGACGCCGACATTGCGACCAAGCGTAATCGGCCGGGCCGGATTGATGTAGCAAGTCTCGAGGATCCAACTCTCCGATCCCATCCGGAGCGTCGCCCGCGGATCGCGATGGTCGGCTCGGATGTTCACCCACGGCGACACCGTGGTCGCGCTGCCGAAGTCGGCAGTGTGGCACTCGACGACGACGAAAGAAGCTAGGCTGGCTCGGGGGCCGAGGTGCATGCGATGCACCCGAATCAAGGAAAAAGCGCCGATTCGAGAACCGCGTTCGAGTTCAAGCTCGTTGAAGATGAGGATGGCGCCGAACCCAATCCGTACTCCGGGGGCAATCTTCGCTCCGAAAACGTGGCGGTAGATCGAGCGCTTCACGAAAGCAGGGAGCAGCGAGACGCCCGCGAGGAAAAGGATACGGGTCTTGCTCATGTGCAGCTGACGGAGGGACGAGGGTGTCCGACTGCAGCACGATACTGCATGACGGAGTGTAGCACGTGCATTATTCCGAGTCCGATAGAGTACAGAATAATCGCTGTCCAAGGCTCGCGGTCGATACGTGCGCCGATATACAACGCAGCACTCGCGACGCCTAGTCGCAGGAACTGCCAGCTGGTGTCAAGTCGGTGCATCCCCGCAAGAAGAACGGTTTGACTCAAGGGTGAGGAGATAATCTGAAAGAAGATCATACCGGAGAGCAGCGCTGCGATTCGCCCAGCCGGCACCCAGCGTGCCCCGAACGCGATCCCGAAGAGCGGTTCCCCTACAAAGGCGACCATAAGACAGGGGACGGCGCTGAGCGCCGCTAACTGCCCTGCCGTACGAAGATAGAGTGCCCGGCAGTTACCGTGCTGCTGGTACTCTGCCGCCGCACGCTGCCGATACACGTCGCCGATCGCCGAACCGATCACGGACGAGGGCAACACAAGCACCCGCTCCGCGAGAGCGTAGAGCCCTGCTACCGCCGGATTAAAAAGCGCGGCCAGTAGCAGCACCGGCAACTGGCTTGAGAGCGCATTGGCCACGTGGCCCACAACCAGGTATTTTGGATATCGTACGTGGTCGAGTGCGGCCCGTCGCACAGCCGGGCCGTCGATCGGCCCGAGCCGTAACTCCGCCGACTGCATCCCTTGCCACACCTGCGTCACGATAGCGGTGATTTGACCGACCAAGTGGCCGAAGATGAGCGCTGCGCCGATCGGATTCGCTGCCCCTGCACCAAACTGCGTTCCCAGCATGCCGGCTGATTGGGCGATCCGACTCGACGCGAGGACCTTGTATCGAGCGTGCCGATTCAGCCAGTAGCTCAATGTCTGGTAAGTGGCGGTAAGCAGGATACCGATCGGAACGAGCAGGATTAGCGCCCCGAGTTGCTGCCACGCGGGGATGACGATCCAGCCGAGGTATGCGAAGATGGCGATGACGAGGAAGAGGACGGTGGCAGCAGCCGAGATGCCCAGCGTGAGCTGGGTGAGCGCGCGCGCGTCCGAATGATCGGCAGGGACGAGAATAGCCAGTTCGTATCGGCCGGTCGCGGCAATCGCGCCGACGGCGACCAACGACAGATAGAGGGCCAGCGCGCCGAATTCTGCGGGGGCGTACAGACGTGTGAGGACTGGGCTCGCAAAGATTTGAATTATCTGTGCGATTACCGTTCCACTGGCGACGGTCAGAATGTTGCGCGCGAAACTTGAGCTCGGAGACACCCTGGCGGGTCGAGGCGTGATGGTGGTTCGCGCAGTCTGATGGCGGTGGAGCGACCGCGCTGGTCATCGGCATTGATCGTATGGAGCTATTGCGGAAGATGGTGTCCGGATGGCCCGGAGTCCATTGCTCTGGCCTGCGTGATGTATGGCGTTGCTGTTAACTGTGTATTGTCGCAGATTTGGGTGCCAAGAATGCGCAGGTCCGGTGGATGGCCGAGCGCGACAGGCGTCACGCTTCGCGATCCCGGTTTCGTATTGCTATTCCTTCTCAGGGCACATGCCGGCACCCCAAGTCAGCGTCGTTCTGGCCGTCAAGGACGAGTCGAAGTACATCGCAAAGGCCATTGAGAGCATTCTCGCCCAGCAAAACGTCACGCTTGAGGTCATCGTTGTTGACGATGCATCCTCGGACGACACGGTCGAAATCGTAGAATCGATGCTACCGGGCGACACTCGGCTCCGGCTTACACGCAACCCAGGCGTAGGCAAGTGCTCTGCGTTCAATCATGGTGTAAGCCTCGCGACAGCGCGATTCGTCTGCATTTTTGCTGGCGATGACCTTATGCCCAGCGGGAGTCTTGCGGCTCGTTACGAGTTGGTGCGGTCGGAACCCGATGATGTGCCGGTTGTGGGCCTGTGCAAGATCATCTCGATTTCAACGGAGAAGCGGTTCGACGGTACAGTGGTCCCGCGGAAGCCGGGCCGCGGGGCGTTGAGTGGCGTGTCGCCGCTGATGAATCGCCTAGCGCTTCATCGCATTTTCCCCGTGCCCGAGTCGCTTCCCAACGAGGACACGTGGATGGAGCTCGCGGTCTCACACTTTCCGGGGTGGCGGATCATCCACTCCGACATCATTGGCTGCCAGTGGCGGGTGCACGAAGGCAACAGCATCAACATGATGGTGCCCTTCTCGGATTACCATCGGCGTATCTCGTCGCGGATCAATGCGGTACCAATGTTCTACGAGCGGTTCGGCGCACAGCTCACCGATAAGAGCCGGGCTGAGCTGCGGGCCAAGATGGCATGTGAGAAGGCCCGGCTCCGTGGCAGTCTGATCGGAATCCTCGCTAGTCCGGTCGGTTTGGTCGATAAACTGCGGAGTCTGTCAATCGCAAACGCCTTTCTGTACGGCCTTCGCCAACGTCTCTACGGAATTCTGTCCGGCTGGTGAGTACGTTTGACGCACTTGCCCTATACTACTTCTACGACTTAGTCATGTCCACCCGCCCGTACGAGATCTGCGGCAACTGCATTATGGATACCAGCGACTCCGGGATCGTCTTCGATTCACGTGGCTGGTGTGACTACTGCAACAACTACTACAGCAACATTAAGCAGCATTGGCACACCGGTGAGCGCGGCGAGCGCGAGATTATGCGACAGGCGGACGAGGTGCGTCGGGCGGGCAACGGGCGCGACCACGACTGTATCCTCGGGATCAGCGGCGGTGTGGACAGTTCCTACCTTGCGTATCTCGCCAAGGAGAAACTCGGGCTGAAACCGCTGATCTTCCACGTCGATGCCGGGTGGAACTCCCACCAGGCGGTCCACAACATCGAACGAATCGTCGAGGGGCTCGGACTCGATCTCCACACGGAAGTTGTGAACTGGCAGGAGATGAAGGATCTGCAGTTGGCGTTCTTCAAAGCGCAAGTGCCCCACTTGGACGTACCGCAGGATCACGCGTTCGGCGCAGCTCTATACCGCTTTGCCGCCGAACACGGATTTAAGTACATCTTGAACGGCGGCAACTACTCAACCGAATGCGTGCGAGAGCCGTTGGAGTGGGCTTACCACGCCTCGGATCTCCGACATCTCCGGGATATCCATCGACGGTTCGGGACGCGTCCACTCACGTCGTTCCCGCTAGCGGACATCTTCACCTACAAGATCTACTACCGCTACGTGAAGGGTGTGAGGGTGCTGCGGCCGCTGAACTACGTCCCCTACATCAAGGAAGACGCCATGCAATTGCTGATCGACAAGTTCGGCTGGCAACGCTACGCGCACAAGCACTATGAGTCGCGATTTACGCGGTTCTACGAGGGCTATTGGCAACCGACGAAATTTGGCTACGATAAGCGACGTGCCCATTTTTCCAGCTTGGTGCTGACGGAGCAGATGTCGCGTGCGGAGGCACTCGAACAGATCGCCAAGCCCGCCTACGATGAGGCGACCGTCACGCAGGACTTTGAGTACATCGCGACCAAACTCGACATCAGCGTGGAGGAACTCCGTGCTTTGCATGACGGACCGAAAAAGACCTACCGTGACTACAAGTCCGCGATGCCGCTTATTCAGTTTGGCACTCACGTGATGCGTGCCGTAGGCGTCCAGCGTTCCATTATCCGATGATCCACATCGTCGATTACGGGCTAGGGAACGTCTTGGCGTTACAGAACATGTACAAGCGAATGAACGTCGACGTCGCGCTCGCGCGATCCGCCGCCGATCTAGCAGACGCCAAGCGAGTCATTCTGCCAGGCGTCGGCGCGTTCAATCACGCGATGCAGCTTTTGAACCGGTCCGGGATGCGCGAACCACTTGACGCGCTGGTCCGCGACGGGCGTACACCGGTACTTGGGATCTGCGTCGGAATGCAGATGCTCGGGCGGTCCAGCTCCGAGGGGACGGAACGCGGTCTTGGCTACGTGGATGGCGACGTCCGCGGGTTCAAGGCGCTGGCGCTACCGGATCTACTTTTGCCGCATATGGGGTGGAACGATGTCCGCCCGTTACGGAGCGGGGGGCTGTTTGCGGGGTTGGAGACCGACGCCCGGTTTTATTTCCTACACTCCTACTATTTCAATTGTGATCGCGCTGGGGATGCCGTCGCGGTCTCGACGTACGGCGTAGAGTTCGCTTGTGCGGTTCAGGTGGGGAACGTCTACGGCGTACAGTTCCATCCTGAAAAGAGCCATCATTTCGGGGCGCAGCTCCTGAAGCACTTCGCAGAGATCTGAGATGCTCCGCCCGCGCATCATCCCGTGTCTCCTCGTTCACGACGGGGGACTGGTCAAAACGGTCCGATTCGCCGACCCCAAGTATGTCGGCGATCCGATTAACGCCGTCAAGATCTTCAATGAGAAGGAGGCAGATGAGCTCATCGTCATCGATATCGATGCAACGGTGCAACGTCGAGAACCCAACTTCCGTCTGATCGCGCAGTTCGCGGCGGAATGCCGGATGCCGCTCTGCTACGGGGGCGGCGTGAAGACCGTCGAACAGGCCAAACGCATCAGTGGTCTCGGTGTCGAGAAAGTCGCGATTAGCTCCGCCGCGATCGTTAATCCCGCGCTCATCTCGCAGATCGCTGAGGAGATCGGGAGTCAAAGCGTCGTTGTGGTCCTCGACGTCCGTCGGAAGGGCGCTAGAGGACGCGACGAAGTCTTCACGCACAACGGGAGGAAAGGTACGGGTAAAAGCCCAGAGGCCTTTGCCCGTGAGGCGGCGGAGCTCGGCGCCGGCGAGATCGTCATAAACTGCATCGATGATGACGGGGTCATGAAGGGGTACGACGTCGATCTCGCACGGCGTATACGCGGCGCGACCCGGCTCCCCATGACCTACTTGGGTGGGGCAGGATCGTTGGCTGATACGGGCAAGCTGATCGCGGCGTGTGGGATCATCGGCGCTTCCGCCGGCAGCCTCTTCGTGTTTAAGGGGCCATACCGCGCCGTTTTGATCAGCTATCCGACGCCGCTACAACGCGAGGAGCTCATTCGCAGCGTTCTCCTTCCGTCGCCGTGAGAGTGCTCGTCCTCAGTCAGTATTACTGGCCTGAGACGTTCCGAATCACGGAGGTCGTCGGTGCCCTTCGTGCTGCCGACGTAGAGGTTGCAGTACTGACCGGACAGCCGAACTATCCCGATGGTGAAGTCTTTCCAGGCTATTCGGCGATGTCGACACGGGAGGAAGTACACGAAGGGACTCAGATCTGGCGAGTGCCTATGCTCCCTCGCGGTCGTGGCTCAGCCCTTCGTCTTGTCGGCAACTATTTGTCGTTCATCATCTCCGCAGCGTGTGTCGGGCCGTGGCTCTTGCGCCGACAGCGGTTTGATGTGGTACTCGTCTACGCTCCGTCGCCAATTCTTCAGGCGATCCCCGCCGTGGCCATCGCGCGACTTAAGCGTGCCAGGCTTGTGACCTGGGTGCAGGATCTTTGGCCAGAGAGCTTGGAGGTCACCGGGTTCATTCGCAATCGGCGGGCCCTAATGCTGGTGGCGGGCGTCGTGCGTTGGATCTATCGCCGCAACGATTTACTGCTGGTGCAGTCACAGGCGTTCGAGTCGCCGGTGCGACGGCTCGCGCCGTACACGCCAATCGAGTACTTCCCTAACCCGGGAGACGGTCCGGTTCCGTCGGTAGCTAGAGCAGACGAGCCACCACTTCGGCTCGGAGAGGGTTTCACGATCGTCTTCGCAGGGAACCTCGGAACCGTTCAGGCGCTGGACACCGTGCTCGCGGCGGCCTCCGAGTTACGCGACCTGACCGACGTCCGGTTCATACTCGTCGGCAGCGGTAGTCGTTCCGATTGGCTACGCGAAGCGGTACAAAAAGCAGCACTACTGAATGTTGACTTGCCTGGTCGATTTCCCCCAGCCGCGATGCCCGCGATCTTAGAACAGGCCTCCGTCCTACTCGTTAGTCTAGCGAAGCAACCTATCCTCGCTCAGACCGTTCCGAGTAAACTTCAGTCGTATCTTGCGGCTGGAAAACCGATCCTCGCGTCCCTCGATGGCGAAGGCGCGCGGGTGGTCGGCGAGGCGGAGGCGGGAATAGCGACGCCCGCAGAAGACGCATCGGCGCTCGCCGCTGCGGCGCGGCGTCTCTACGCGGCCACGCCGGCAGAGCGTCTTGCGATGGGCGCCCGAGCGCGCGCGTACTATGATCGTCACTTTGATCCACAGAAGTTGGGGTCTAGGCTCGTCGGTATCTTGTCATCGGTCGCGCAACTGGGTGCGACTGTCTCACCGACTGCGGACTGTACGGGGGCGAAATGAGTGAAGCAGGAACGCGCATCTTGGTGCTCGGCGCATCGGGGATGCTCGGCAATGCCGTACTGAGGGTGTTCCACGAGAGTGCCGGCTTCGAAGCCTTCGGCACAACGCGATCGGCCGCTTCGTTACGGCACTTTCATCGGGCGCTCCACCCACAGATCATCTCGGGCGTTGACGTTGAACAGTTCGATTCACTCGTGATGGCCTTCGCACAGGTCCGCCCTCACGTCGTGGTGAACTGCATCGGGGTAGTGAAGCAGCGTGTAGAAGCCGACGACGCGCTGTTCGCGATCCCGATCAACTCCGTCCTCCCGCATCGACTCGCTCGGCTCGCGCAGGCGGTTGGCGCCCGAGTCGTTCATGTCAGCACAGACTGCGTGTTCGATGGGAAGAAAGGTATGTACACGGAAGCGGACTTTCCCAATGCATACGATCTCTATGGGCGCAGTAAGTTGCTCGGTGAGGTCGACTACGAGAATGCGATCACGTTACGGACCTCGATTATCGGCCACGAACTCGAGAGTACTTATGGCCTGGTCGCATGGTTCCTGTCGCAGGAGGTTCCGGTGCGGGGGTTCTCGAAAGCCGTGTTCTCCGGTCTCCCCACCGTGGAGCTGGCACGGATTATCCGCGACGCGGTGCTTCCGAATCCTTCTCTGCGTGGCCTGTACCACGTGTCCGCGGACCCGATCACGAAGTACGATCTGCTGTGTCTGATCGCGGACGCGTACGGACGGAAGAACACGATCACGCCGGACGATGAGCTCGTCATCGACCGATCGCTCGATTCTACGCGTTTCCGCGCCGCGACCGGGTACGCTCCTCCGTCTTGGTCAGCGCTCGTCCGCGCCATGCGCGACTTCGGGTGACTCCGACTTCCCACCATTCTCTCGCCATGTTCAAAGACAAGGTCCTCCTCATTACCGGTGGCACCGGTTCCTTCGGCAATGCGGTGCTCGAACACTTCTTGAATTCGGAGTTGGCGGAAATTCGCATCTTCAGCCGCGATGAGAAGAAGCAGGACGATATGCGTATGGCGTTCAACAATGAGAAGCTCAAGTTCTACATCGGGGATGTGCGGGAGTACGACAGTGTCCACGATGCGTTCATTGGCGTCGACTATGTCTTCCATGCGGCAGCGCTGAAGCAGGTGCCGTCCTGTGAGTTCTACCCGATGGAGGCGGTACGCACCAACGTAATCGGCACGGAAAACGTGCTGCGCGCGGCCATCGCGCATGCTGTGCGGCGCTGCGTAGTGCTGAGTACCGACAAGGCGGTCTACCCGATCAATGCGATGGGGATGTCGAAGGCGCTCATGGAGAAGGTCGTGGTAGCGAAGGCCCGACTTTGCGATCCTGACCGTACGGTACTTTGTGCGACGCGCTACGGTAACGTCATGGCTTCCCGTGGGTCCGTCATCCCGCTCTTCCTGTCGCAGCTCGAACGCGGGCTCCCACTAACGGTTACCGACCCGAACATGACGCGCTTTCTGATGTCGCTGGATGAGTCGGTGAGACTCGTGCTTTACGCCTTCCAGCATGCGAAACCTGGCGACATCTTCGTGCAGAAGGCCCCTGCATCTACCGTTGGTGACCTCGCGATCGCATTGCGCGAACTGCTCGGGAAATCAAATGAGCTAAAAGTCATAGGGACCCGGCACGGTGAGAAGCTTTACGAGTCGCTCGTATCGCGTGAAGAGATGGTGCGCGCTGAAGACCTCGGTGAGTACTATCGGATCCCTGCGGACTCGCGCGATCTGAACTACGCGAAGTATTTTGTCGAAGGGGAGTCGCGCATCTCAGAGTGCGATGACTATACGTCGCACAGCACGCGACGACTTGACGTCGCCGCAGTGAAAAAGATTCTAGCCGGCCTCGCTGTCGTCCAAGAGGCGCGTCATGCTTAAGGTCATGACGGTCGTCGGGACGCGGCCCGAGATCATCCGCCTGTCGCGTGTGATCGCGAAGCTGGATCGGCACTGCCGGCATGTGCTCGTCCATACCGGACAGAACTTCGACTTCGAACTCAACGAGGTCTTCTTTAGAGATTTAGGCATCCGCCCACCCGATGTCTTCCTTGACGCTGCAGGAAGCACGGCGGCGGAGACGATCGGGAAGGTGATCATTGCGGTCGACCGTGCGATCGAACAGCACCAGCCAGAAGCCCTGCTGCTGCTCGGCGACACCAACAGTGCCCTTGCCGCAATCTCGGCCAAACGCCGCAAGGTGCCGATCTTCCACATGGAAGCAGGCAACCGCTGCTTCGACTTCCGTGTGCCCGAGGAGATCAACCGTCGCATCGTCGACCACATCTCTGATATCAATCTCACGTACAGCCAGATCGCGCGGCAGTACTTGCTGCGTGAAGGGCTATCGCCCGATCAGGTAATCTGTACGGGGAGCCCGATGCGGGAGGTAATCGAACACTATCACTCGGTCATCGAGCGCTCGGACATCCTCTCGCGGCTTGGACTCTCTGCCGGGAAATACAGCGTGGTCAGTTCACACCGTGAGGAGAACGTCGACTCCCCCGCGAACCTCGAACGACTATACGGGATACTGAATCTGATCGCGGCGAAGTACGACGAACCGGTCATTGTGTCGACGCATCCGCGGACGCGAAAGCGGATCGAAGCGCTCGGCCTCGCAGCTGATAAGCGTGTACAGTTCTGCAAACCGTTCGGGTTCCTCGATTACATTGCGCTCCAGATTCGGTCGCGCGTAGTCCTGTCCGACAGCGGCACCATCACCGAGGAGTCGTCGATCCTCAACTTTCCGGCATTGAACCTTAGAGAGGTGCATGAACGGCCGGAGGGTTTTGAAGAAGGTTCCGTCATGATGGTAGGCCTCGATGCGCGTCGCGTCGAAGAGGCGCTGGGGATTATCGAGGTCCAGCCCCGTGGCGAGACGAGGGCGCTTGCGATCGTTGCGGACTACGAGGCGACGAACGTTTCGGATAAAGTCCTGAGGATCATCCAGAGCTATACTGATTTTGTTAACCGGAAGGTATGGCGCAAGCCGCAATGATGCCAAGCCGCGTCCTCGTCACCGGAGCCACCGGTTTCGTCGGCCGCGCGGTCGTTGAGCGCCTTGTCCGTGACGGCAGCCCTGTTACCGCCTCCGTCCGCCGTAAGTCGAGCACCCGCACCGGAGTCCGCGAAGTACAGGTTGCCGATCTGGGCCCGGCGACCGACTGGACCGCGGCACTTGAGGAATGCGACGTAGTGGTACACTGCGCTGCGCGTGTCCACGTGATGAACGAAACCGCCACCGACCCGCTCGCCGCGCACCGCAACGCGAACGTCGAGGGCACCCTCTCTCTGGCGAAGCAAGCCGCAGCTGCAGGCGTCCGACGTTTCATCTTCATCTCTTCCATCAAGGTGAACGGCGAAGGCACCGCACTTGGCAAGCCATACCGTGCAAGCGATCGCCCCGCCCCGGTGGACCCATACGGGATTTCCAAGTTTGAAGCCGAGCAGGCGCTCCAAGCGCTCTCCGCGACCAGTGCGATTGAGCTGGTGATTATCCGGCCACCGCTGGTTTATGGCCCGGGAGTGAAGGCAAACTTCCTGAGTATGGTGCGTTGGGTTGCCCGCGGACTGCCGTTGCCGTTCGGAGAAGCAAATGGGAATCGGAGGTCGTATGTCGCGCTCGTGAATCTCGTCGACCTCATAGTGACTTGCCTCAAGCATCCCGACGCCGTGGGTCAGGTTTTCCTCGTCAGCGATGGTGAGGATCTCTCGACAGGCGAACTACTGCGACGTACCGCGCGCGCACTTGGGGTTTCATCTCGCTTGCTCCCGGTTCCGTTATCGGTCCTTGCGTTCAGTGCGCGCGCGATCGGACGTCGAGACCTCTGGCAGAGGCTCGGCGGCACACTGCAAGTGGACAGTGGGCCCACGCGCGAACGCCTCAGCTGGAATCCGCCCATTACGGTTGACGCGGGTCTTCGTGCGGTCGTTGAAGGATTGCGCGACGGAGCGACAGGACGATGAAGCGTGTCCTCGACCTATTGTTGGCTGGTACGGCCACGCTGCTCCTGTTGTTGCCCATCGCCATCGTCGCGGTGCTGGTACGCCTCACTTCACCAGGGCCGGCGCTGTATTGGTCCGATCGCGTCGGACGATACAATCATCTCTTCAAAATGCCGAAGTTCCGTACTATGCGGGTCGGTACTCCGGCGGTCGCCACTCACCTGCTCACGGATGCCTCTAGGCATGTGACGCCGATCGGCGGGTTGTTACGCCGCGCCAGCCTCGACGAGCTTCCGCAACTCTGGAGCATCCTCCGCGGCGACATGAGCATAGTCGGGCCGCGACCCGCCCTATACAATCAACATGACCTGATTGCGCTGCGCACAGAGGTCGGAGTTCACGCACTGACTCCGGGACTGACAGGCTGGGCGCAGATCAACGGTCGTGACGAACTCGAGATTCCAGAAAAGGTGAAGCTCGATGCCGAGTACCTGCGTCGTGCTTCGATCTGGTTCGACGTCACGATCATGGTGCGTACGGCGCAGCAGGTATTCCTCGGTCGAGGCGTCTCGCACTGATGTCGTGGGCTGTTCGATGTGTGACGGTTGCGGTCGCCAGGGTTCACCGAAAGGGGATCGCGCGAGGGGGAACGGTCAGTTGAGAGGCACGGACCGGTCCCTGAGACGCGACATCATAGCGTGATAAGCGAGCCGGTTGGCTCGCCGGCGTCCACCGATCGCGTCGTGGCCTCCACCCCGTAATCCTCAACCAGCGCACCAATTAGATCGCGAACTCGGTGCGCGTCAGGTGTGTCTTGAAGCTCGCCGACCGTCGCCGCAAGAACGGTGGCTGCCCCGTCGCTAACCTTCGTCCCGATTGCCCGCAGGACCTTTGGGTGCGTCGTCGGCCGGGCGTGCTCCGCCCCGAAGAACATCTCCTCATACAGCTTCTCTCCCGGCCGCACCCCCGTGAACCGGACCTCGATCTCTGGTCCGTCCGGCGTCGTCATCAGCGCAATCAAATCCCGCGCCAGGTCCACGATCTTGACCGGCTCGCCCATGTCCAGACAGAAGACCTCCTCCCCGGTGCCCAGCACGAATGCCTGCAGCACCAGCTGCACGGCCTCGGGAATCGTCATGAAGTAGCGCCGCATCTCCGGGTGCGTCACCAACACCGGGCCGCCATCGGCAATCTGCCGCAGGAACGTAGGCACCACACTCCCCCGGCTCCCCAGCACGTTGCCGAACCGGACCGACACATACGCCCGCCCGCTCTCCCGTGCCGCCAACTGCACGACCTGCTCGGCAATGCGCTTCGAGGCCCCCATCACACTCGTGGGGCGCACGGCCTTGTCGGTGGAGATGAGCACCAGGTGCGGCACGTCGGCCGCCAGCGCCGCGTCCACTACGCTCTTGGTGCCCAGCACGTTGTTGCGCAACGACTCCAGCACGTTCTGCTCCATGAGCGGCACATGCTTGTGTGCGGCCGCATGGAACACCGTCACCGGCTTGCGCTCCAGCATCACGTCGCGCATCCGCTCGGCATCCCGCACATCAAGAATTATGGGCGTGAGCTTCAGTGTTGGAAACGCACGTAGCAGCTCCTGCTGTATCTCAAAAATGGAGTTCTCACCGCGGCCCACCAGCACAAGTTCAGCTGGTTCCATGGTCGCGAGTTGACGACATAACTCGGAGCCGATGGACCCGCCGGCACCGGTGATCAGCACAACGCGCCCGGCCACCCGATCGCGCACGGCCGCGGTGTCCGTGACGATGGGCTCGCGCTGCAGTAGATCTTCGATCCGCAGCGGGCGCACCGGAATGGCGCCGCTCGTACGAGCGATGTGATCGTGCAGCGACGGGACGATGCGTATCTCGAGGTTGGCGGTGCGCGCCGCCTGCGACAGGCGACGGATGACTCCCCCGGCCGCCGAGGGGATGGCGATGACCACGTAGCGAACCCCCAACCGCGCCGCGATCTGCGGCAGTTGGTCGGTCGTACCCAGCACGCGCAAGTCCTCGATGATCAATCCCTGTTTCCGAAGATCATCGTCAAGGAACCCGACGGGACGGAATCCCACCTTCTCGCGTGCAGCCAGCTCCCTCGCGGCGATCTGCCCGGCAGCACCGGCGCCAATGATCAATGCTCCCGGCTGCTGCATATAGGGCGCTCCGCGTGCGGCGAAGCGGGAGATCCGTCGCTGACGCACCCGCAGGAGTAACCGCGGGAACGCCATAAACGCGGTCGCCAGTAGTGCGTCGATAGCCAGGACACCCAACGGGGGTCGTACCCGCGCAAAACCAAGATCGGTCATGGCGACCAGACCGATCGCCAGAGTAAAGGCCGCGCCAACCGAACCCGCGAGCACGATCCGCTCCAGTTCCGCGATACTCGCCAGACTCCACAGCCGCCGGTACAAGCCGAGGACGATATTGACCAGCAACCGCGTGGGAATCGCGAGAGAGAGATACGCCAACATCACGTGGCGGTACTCGGTCTCCAGCCACGACACGCCCTCGAAACGCGCGGTAAATGCCAAGAAGGCGGCGACACCAAAGGCAACAGTGTCGGTGATCAACAAGTGTCGGTTGCGAATTACCATTGGACGCCGGTTCACATCGTAGCCTTAATCGTCGAACAGTCGCGACAGCTCGTCAGCCAGACGCTTGCGTGCCCGATGCACACGTACGGCTGCGGCATTCGCTTCGATACCTAACTGTGCCGCGATCGCTGCGGGCGTCAACCCTTCATACGACAACAGCCACGCCTGGCTTTCGGAGGGCGACAGGACGGCGAGCGCGCGATCCAGAATAACCTGCTCATCGATTTCGCTTTCGACCGTTGCAGGAGAGGAGATTTCATGCCCGATGGGTATCGGCGAGCCGTCGATACGGCGTCGCTCGGCTCGTGCCAAGGTCCGCGCCCGATTGTACACGGCGCCAAAAAGCCAGGCGCGAAACCGGCCCGTCTCCTCATACCCCTGCAGTACCCGTGGCAAGGCCATGAAGAGGTCGTCCACTACCTCAGCTGCCGCGTCACCTACCAGAGACTCGATGGCGGATTCGAGCTCGTCACCAAATCGGGCGCGCAATTCTCCAATGTAGGGCGCATATCCCTCACGTGCGCCAGCGAGTAGTTCCTCGAGAGAAAGCGAACGCGACAGGACGATGTGGCCGGTTGAGAGCTGTACCAGCGTCGTGTAGGGATCGTGCATGCTGCTCACATGTGCGGCCGGGGAACGTAACCAGTTAAGCCATTACCAGTTCCAACTTCAGAACGGTGCTTGCAATCGGCCCCAACCGCAACCCGCGGCGGGGAAACGCACTGGGTGTGTTGGGTCGGGTGCCTGGCGGGGACTGCGTATTCGATTTTCGCTCTGTACCTTTCACCATGCCTTCCGCATTCGCAATTACTGTCCTCCTCGGCGGCGTTTCCGCCGAACGCGATGTCTCGCTGTCCAGCGGCCTCCGCATTGCGCAGGCGCTGCGCGAAAAGGGGCATGAGGTCATCTGCCTCGACCCGGCGGAAGGGGTGCTCACCCGTGAGACCGAGCGGCGCATGCTGGCCGCCGGGGTGGGGAGCGCGCCCCCCTCGCTCGACGCACTTGCCGGCATGGCCTTGCAATCGCTGTCGCCGACCTTGGGCACCATGTCTGAGCTCACCGAGGCGGATTGCGTCTTCCTGGCGCTGCATGGCGGCCAGGGGGAGGACGGTACGGTGCAGGCGCTGCTCGATCTGGTCGGCGTGCCGTATACGGGCAGCGGGCATCTCGCGAGCGCCCTCGCCATGGACAAGCACCTCAGCAAGGTCGTGCTCCGGGCGGCTGGCGTGTATACCGCCGACTGGATCATGGCGCCCACAAATGTGTCGCAGCTCGACGCCGAGGCCGTGGGCCGCGAGCTGGGGTGGCCGGTGGTAGTGAAGCCGTCCAAGCAAGGGAGCACGGTGGGGCTGAGCATCGTGCGGGCGGCCGCCGAGCTGGCGCCCGCGGTGACGGAGGCGTTCCGCTACGACGACGAGGTGATGATCGAGCGGTTCGTGCCGGGACAAGAGCTGACGGTGGGCATTCTGGGCGATGCCGTGCTGCCGACGATCGAAATCGTCCCCGCCAAGGAGCTGTACGACTACGAGTGCAAATACACGCCCGGGATGGCCAAGGAGTTCGTGGCCGAACTACCGGCGGAAGTCCAGGCGTCGCTGGCGGACCAGGCCCGTCGGGCCTTCGCGGCGCTCAAGCTGGGGGGGTACGCGCGGATCGATTTCCGGCTGGACCCGGAGGGGCGTCCGTGGTGTCTTGAGGCCAACACGTTGCCGGGGATGACGCCTACCAGTCTCATCCCACAGGCCGCCGCGGCCGCGGGTGTCTTGTTTCCCGATCTGTGCGAGCGCATCGT
>CANGXD010000003.1 GCA_947457545.1 Gemmatimonadaceae bacterium | reverse complement strand
GGACAGTCGCGTCCCGGCGAACGTGGTGACCGGGACCGAACCGGGCGAACTGTTCGTGCATCGCAACATCGCCAATGTGGTGTTGCCGAGCGATCTGAACGTGATGAGCGTGCTGCAGTACGCCGTCGAAGTGCTCGATGTGAAGCACGTCATCGTCACTGGCCATTACGGCTGCGGCGGTGTGAAGGCGGCGATGGGTACGGCGAGCTATGGACTCGTGGACCTCTGGCTGCAGCCCATTCGCAACGTGGTGCGCTGGAACAAGCCCGAGCTCGACCAGATTACCGACGAGCAGGCGCGCTTCGATCGCGTGGTGGAACTGAACGTGCTCGAGCAACTCTATCACCTGTCCGAAACGCCGGTCATTCAGAACGCGTGGGCGAAGGGACGCCGGCCGTTGCTGCACGGGCTGGTGTACGACATTCACGAAGGATTGCTCCGCGAAATCGCCACGGGTGTGGATTCGCAGGAGGGCGCCGACCAACTGGCGCAGCGTCGACAGTCGGGAGTGCCAGCGGGCCCGCCTCCCATCATGGGCCGGATGGCGAACCCCATCATGGCCGGGGACGAACTCGCCGATCAGATCGCGCAGCGCGTCATGGATCGCATGGCCGTGATAGGCGCGAAGGACGCGCAAAAGAAGTAGCTTTCACGAATGGCCAAGATTCTTTCCCCGTTCAAGTCGCTCCCGCTGGAGCGCCGTCAGTGGCTCGTGCTCGAGGCACTGGCGAAGCACAAAGGCGCCAAGACGCTTTACGCGCAACGCATTGCCGCCAAGGGCGGCGGGTTCCGCGCCGCCACGCTCGTCACCTGGTCGGCCGAAAAGGTCGGCAAGGAAGCGCTCCGCCTCGGCGCGCTCACGCCCCAGGACGAGCTCGAACTGCTACAGCTGCTCTACGTCGATCTCGAGCCGCAGTACCAGATCACGTTCCTCGATGCCATGGGTGTCGGCCACGAGAACGGGGTGCTCCCCGAAGATCTCGAAGTGCCCTACGCGGGCGTCGACGCGGTCAAGAAGGGCGCCGAGGCGGTGCTCGCGGCGCACGGCGATGCCGGCCGTCATTATCTGCGCACGTTGGTGGTGTACAACCTCGCCGCGTGGCCCGGTCTCGAGACCGTGGTGCCGGCGGAAGGATAAAACTGGCGTTCGGGATGCGCCTCAGCGCATCCCGAACATGCCGCCGCCGCCGAACGGCAGGCGCGGCATGCCGCCGCCCTTTCCGCCCGGGCCGCCGCCCATCTTCTTCATCATCTTCTGCATCTCGCGGAACTGCTCGAGCAGACGATTCACCTCGTTCACCGGCCGTCCGCAGCCCTTGGCAATACGCGCGCGACGTGACCCGTTGATGAGCTCGGGCTTCTTGCGCTCCTGCGGCGTCATGGACAGCACGATCGCTTCGATGTGCTTCATGCGCTTGGGGTCCATCTTCACGTCCTTGAGCATCTTCGGGTTCACACCCGGCAGCAGCTTGAGGAGGTTCTCGAAGGGACCGAGCTTCTGCATCTGACGCATGGCCGACAAGAAGTCTTCAAGGTCCATCCCTTCCTTGCGGACCTTCTTCTCGAGCTTCTTGGCTTCCGTTTCGTCGAAGGCTTCCTGCGCCTTCTCCACGAGCGACACGATGTCGCCCATTTGCAGGATACGGCCAGCCATGCGCTCGGGGTGGAACTCCTCGAGCGCGTCGGGCTTTTCGCCCACGCCGATGTACTTGATCGGCTTCTTGAGGACGCCGTAGATCGAGAGCGCCGCACCGCCGCGCGCGTCACCATCGAGCTTGGTCAGAATGACGCCGGTGATGTCGAGCGCATCGTTGAAGCCCTGCGCGATCTTCACCGCTTCCTGACCGGTCATGCCGTCGGCGACGAACAGAATTTCGTCGGGCTTGATCGCCGCCTTGAGCCGCGTGAGCTCGTCCATCATGTCGGCGTCGATCTGCAAACGGCCGGCGGTATCGACAATGACCACGCGGTCACGGTTCCGCACACCCTGCTCGATACCGGCCTTCGCGATCTTCACCACATCCTGCGTGGTGCGATCGGCGTACACCGGGACATCGAGCGCCTTGCCCAGTGTTTCGAGCTGGTCGATGGCCGCGGGACGGTAGACGTCGGCCGCGACCAACCGGGTGCTCTTGGCTTCGAGCTTGAGCCGCCGCGCCAGTTTGCCCGCCGTGGTCGTCTTACCCGACCCCTGCAGGCCGACCATCATGACGATGGTGGGCGGTACCGTGCTCATGCGGAGCCCTTCGCGCCGCTCGCCCAACATGGCGGTCAGTTCGTCATGGACGATCTTGACGAGCTGCTGCGCCGGCTGGACGGTCTTGAGCTGCAGGACGCCAATAGCCTGCTTCTCCACCCGCTCGAGGAACTCGCGGGTGAGGGCAAAGTTGACGTCGGCTTCGAGAAGGACGCGGCGGACCTCGCGCAGCCCTTCCTTGATATCGGCCTCGGTGAGAACGCCGCGACCGCGCAGCTTCGCGAAGACGTTGCCGAGTTTGTCTGTTAGCTCGTCGAACATATCCGGGAAAGGTAATCGATTGGCGCCCGGGAGGCGGGGGGCATACATCGTGACCCTCCACACCGGTTTTTTTCCCGGGGGGTGACGCTGAGGGCCACCCATGACGCAACTTGCGTCGGAATCACGCGTTGCTCCGATTTCTGGTCGCCGTACATTTGCCAGATCAGGATCACGTTGTCACTCTCTTGGCCAGCCACGTGTCGCCCCAGAATCCGCGCTACCCCGCCGTTACGATGCCCCGCGGTCAGAGGAAGGAGGAAATCCTTCGCGCGGAGCTCCCCCCCACGCTGCCGCTCATGGCGCTGCGTTCCACGATCGTGTACCCCCTGGGAACGATCGCGGTGCAGATGGGCGCCCCGGAAAATCTGGCGCTGCTCCGGGCGCACGAAGAGTCGGGGCTAGTGGTCGCCCTCGTGGTGGCCTCGGGAGACAACGACGACGCCATCGACCCGCACCGGTTCATTGGCCGGGTCGGCGTCGCTGCCCGCGTCCACGAGCGTATCAACCTGCCGGGCGACACCGTCCAGATCACGTTGCAGGGGCTCCGCCGCATTACCATCGACGCCGTCGATCAGGTGGAGCCGTTTGCCATCGCGCAAATCCAGGGCGCCCGGGAAACGCCCCCTGAACCGGCCGAGCTCGACGAGCTGGTCGCGCGCACCGTGACGGCGGCGGAAACGCTCGCCGAACTGGTGGACCGCATTCCCAATGAAGTGCCGCAGATCCTCAAGATGAACGTCTCCGACCCCGGACGTTTCGCGGATCTTGCGGCCACCAACATGAACTTGCGCATTGCCGACAAGGAGGAGGTGCTCCAGCGCCTCGACATCGGCCAGCGCATCCGGTTCATCCTGTCGCGTCTCGAACGCGAAGTGGCGCGGGCGCGCGTCATGGACGACGTCAAAAAGCAGACGGAAATCAAGATCGAACAGCACCAGCGCGAGTTCTATCTCCGTCAGCAGCTCCGCGCCATTCAGTCGGAACTCGGCGAGGCCGATCCCAACGAAAAGGAATCGGTCGATCTGCTGCGCCGCATCGAGGAAGCGCGCCTCCCCGAAAAGGTCGCCAGCGAAGCGCGCCGCGAAACGGAACGGCTGCGCATGCTCTCGCCCGCATCGAGCGAGTATCAGGTGCTGCGCACGTATCTCGACTGGGTGTTGGCGTTACCGTGGCACAAGCGCAGTGGCGACGACGCCGAAATCGAACTCGCGAAGGTCGAGGGCGCCCTCGAAGAGCGCCACTATGGCCTCGACGAAGCCAAGGAGCGCATCGTCGAGTATCTCGCCGTGCGCAAGCTGCGCGGTGGTGACCCTACCGGCCCCATTCTCTGCCTCGTCGGTCCGCCGGGTACGGGCAAGACCTCGCTCGGCGAGGCCATCGCTACCAGCATCGGACGCGAGTTCTATCGCATCTCGGTCGGCGGTGTACGCGACGAAGCCGAAATTCGCGGCCATCGTCGCACCTATGTCGGCGCCATGCCGGGCATGCTCATTCAGGCGCTCCGCCGCGTCGAAGTCCGCGATCCCGTCATCATGATCGACGAGATCGACAAGATGTCGAGTGGTGGCCCTTCCGGTGACCCCACCGCGGCCATGCTCGAAGTGCTCGACCCGTCGCAGAACACGACGTTCGTCGATCACTATCTCAACCTGCCCTTCGATCTGTCGAGCTGCCTGTTCATCTGTACGGCGAACAACCTGTTCGATATCCCGGGGCCGTTGCGCGACCGCATGGAAGTCATTCGCATCGCGGGCTACACCATCGAAGAAAAGGTCGAGATCGCACAGCGCTATCTCATTCCCCGACTCCTCGAAGATCACGGGCTCACCGACGTCGACCTGCACATCTCCGAGCAGGTCCTGGGCTTCATCACGAGTCGCTACTCGCGCGAAGCCGGATTGCGCACCTTCGAGCGCTCCATTGCGACGCTCATGCGCAAGCGCGCCCGTGCCAAGGCCGACGGCGACGAAAGCACCTGGGAAATCGGCGCAACGCGCGCCGAAGACCTGCTTGGTCCGCCACGCTTTTCGCAGGAAGAAGCTGAGAAGGAACCGGAAATCGGTGCCGTGACGGGCCTCGCCTGGACGAGCACCGGTGGCGAACTCATGACCATCGAGGCGCTACGTATGCCGGGCGTGGGCAAGCTCACCGTCACCGGGCAACTGGGCGATGTGATGCGCGAGTCCACCGAGGCGGCGTATTCGTTTGTCCGCTCCCGTGCGGCGACGCTGAGCATTGCCGACAGTGAATTCCGCGAGTCGGACATGCACCTGCACTTCCCCGCCGGTGCCATCCCCAAGGATGGTCCGTCTGCGGGTATTGCCGTCACGCTGGCGTTGGCCAGTGCGCTCTCACGCCGGCCGGTGCGACGCGATCTCGCTCTCACCGGCGAAGTGACGCTGCGCGGCAAGGTGCTCGAGATCGGTGGCGTGAAGGAGAAGGTGCTCGCGGCGTATCGCGCGGGACTGCGCGAAGTCATTCTGCCCAAGGGCAATGAGAAAGACGTGCGCGACGTACCGCAGGAAGTGCGTGACAAGATGGCGTTTACCTTCGCCAGCACCATGGACGAAGTGCTGCACCTGGCGTTGCTCCCTCCCGCCGAAAAGCATCCGGCTGACAAGCCGGAGGTGACGACGGCAGCGCCTGGAAAGAAGGCACGGACACAGCCGGCCGATCTGCGCTGAACCGACGGCCACCATGCACTGACGACGGGCCCGCGTACGCACGCGGGCCCGTCGTGTCTACAGCAGTCCGCCTGCGATGTAGAGCAGCAGCCCCACCAACCCGCCCACGATCGTGCCGTTAATGCGGATGAACTGCAGATCGCGCCCGATCTGCAGCTCGATCTTGCGTGACGTCGCGTTCGCATCCCACGCGCCCACGGTGGTCGCGATGAGCTTCGCGACTTCTTCGCGCGCCTGCTCCACCGAATACGTCACGAGCTCCACGACCCAACCGTTCACCTTCTCGGCGAGCGCGGCGTCTTCGAGCACCTTGTGCCCCAAACCTGACAGCCACTTCTCCAGCTGATCAGGCTCGGCTTCGGCGTCGCTCGCAAGCTTCTCCGCGTAGTTGGCGATTCGCACCTTCACGTCGCCCCAGACTTCGCGCGAGAATTCGGCGACGCCTGGATGATCGAGCACGTCGAGCTTGATCTGTTCGGCGCGCGCGATCGTTTCGGGGTTCTCGCGGAGATTGGCGACGAACTTTTCGACCGCCTCGTCGTATCGACGCCGCAAGGGATGCGCAGGATCGGCGGCCACGGCAACGAGCGTGGCTTCCACGCCGCTCACGATCTTGTCGCCCAGCCGGTTCTCGACGGCTCCCGGCACCCACCACGGGCTCTCTTGCTTGATGCGCTCGCGAATGGCGACTTCGTTTTCGTCGAGGAATCGCGCAGCCAATCGCAGGGCGTCGTCGAGCAGCGCCTGATGCCGACCGTCGGCCGTGAGCAGCTCGAACGTCTTGGCCGCCAAAGGCGCGGCCTGCATCCGACGCAACCGGGACACGATGCCGCGGTCAACGAGCTCCTGAACATCCTCGTCGCGCATGACATTGACCGCACCCGAAATGCCGTGCGCGGCGGCCCGGGCAATGCGGCGGCTGTTTTCCGGCCGAGCCAGCCACTGGGCCGCGCGCTCGCCCAGCTTCATGGCCGCCAACTTGGTAGTGACCACTTCCCGCGTGAGGAAATTGCGCTGCACGAAATTGCCGAGCGCCGTCCCGATCCGGTCTTTGCGCGACGGGACGATGGCCGTGTGCGGGATGGGAATGCCGAGCGGGTGCCGGAAGAGCGCCGTCACGGCGAACCAGTCGGCAATGCCGCCTACCATCGCAGCCTCGGCGAACGCGCGAAGATACCCCAGCGAGGGGAACTGCGCCTCGTAGTAACGCGCGACTACAAAAACGACGGCGACCACCACGAGCATGGCGGTCGCGAGTCGTTTCATCTGTACCAGTCGTACCCGACGCACTTCGTCGTCGGGGGTGATGCGTAGCGCCATGGGCACCGAGGCATCATCGGGTGGTACGGGAACGGAAGAGTTGATCGTCATGAACGCGTCATGAGCGACACCACACTACCAGCTCAACGACCCGTCGGTGGGCGATCGATGGTAATGCGGGCCACGTCGATGGGAGCGGACAGGCCTGCCGGCAAATCCATGTAGATCACTACGGGTTTTCCGCCGACCTGTTCCAAACTCAGCGTCACCGTGCGCGCTTTGCGCTTGGGCGTGGCCACGACGTCGAGGCGGCGGCTGGTGCTTCCAGGCGCGGCATCGGGCTTCGCCATCTCGTAGCGACGACGCGCGGCATCGGCCATGACGTCGAGGAAGTCGGCGGCATCGACCGAGGAATCCCACACCGAGGCCCACACGAGGGCGTCACCCTGCGGCGTGCGCACGACGGTGAACCGATCGCCGTCGACGCCCGTAGCGGCCCGGCGAGCCATTTCGTCGTTCTTGAGATGCTGCACCAAGAGGAGTCGCGTTTCGAATTCCCCAAGGGTATTGGAGAACACCACCGTGCCCGCGCGCGGTGCCGGCAACGTGACCGTATTGGGCAGATCGCGGGTACTCGCGTCCCCCGAGAAATACGCCGAGTCGTTGAGGATCTGCTTCGTGCTCACCGGAAGGTCGGCCAGCAACTCCTTCTCGGGGCGCACGTTGATGAAGCGACGCACGAAGTCAGCGCCGCCCAGATACGGAAAGAGCAGCCCCTCACGCACAGCGCGAGGAGCGCTCGCAAAGACGGGCATCCCGGTGCTGCCATCGCGGATGAGATCGCGCATGCGATCCCAGCCGCCGGGCATCTTGAGCATGGGCCCCGCGTTGGGATCGATACGGAGCTGCATGAACACCGCCTGCCCTTCGAGCACCGACTGTGCTGCAACCTGGCGGTCGCCGTTGTCTACCTGCGCCTGAATGCTGTCGATGTTGACGTACTGGTCTTGCAACGCGTGCACCAGCTCGTGCGACACCGTCTGCTTGAGCAACATCTCGGGCGCACCGTCCACCACGTACAGCACCTTGGTGGCGGGGTCGTAGTAACCCACGATCTGCTCCTCGAGCAGACGCTGCAGCAATACACCGAGATTCAGCGTATCGGGGATCATCCCGAGAATGCGGTACACCGCTTCCTGGCCGGCCACCTGCGCCTTGCCGCGCTCGCTCTCGAGCTGCTTCCGCACGAAGACGGCGACTTGCTCCTTCGTGCGCTTCTCGATCTTGGGCGGCGTCTTGAACGGCAGCCCCAACTCCTTTTCGATCTTTGGCACGAACTCCGATACGAGATCGGCGTAAGGGCCATCGCCGGCGGACGGCTTGTCTCCGCAGGCGCCGACGAAGGCGGCACTGAGGAGAAACAGCAGCGCCGCAGCATGACGCTGCGGCGAGGTTTTGGTCGTAGACATGGGCTGACTCAGGCGGAGAACGCGCGCTCGATATACCAGGTGATCAGAGCCTCACCCCAAAGCAAGGTGAGCAGCGCAGCGGGCGCAAGGAACACGCCAAAGGGAACGTCGGGAAACTCGAACGGCTCACCCCGTTTGGCCGAGCGCAGCTTGACGATGGGCCCCACGATGAGCAGGAAGGTCACCGCGCCGACAAAGGCGCCGACAATGATCGTCAGCAGCGAGCGTTCGGCACCGATGGCCGCGCCAACGACGGCCATGAGCGTCGTATCGCCAAAGCCCATGGCTTCACGCTTCATGATCACTTCGGCGAGCCAGCCAATGATGGTGATCGCACCGGCACCCACGCACGCCCCAAGCACGGCGGGCCACGCCGACACGAAGTGCGACGGCTCTTCCACGAAGAAATTCACGATCGCGAAGAGCAGCATCATGATCAGCCCCGACACCGTGAAGCCGTCGGGAATGAGATAGTGCTTCGCGTCCGTTACGGCGATGCCGAAGAGCAACGTGGCGAACACCGAGACGCGGAACGCCTCGAAACCGAAGCCCAGGAAGTAAAAGGCGAGGACCCACATGAGTCCTACAAGCGCTTCGACCGCGGGATACTGCAGCGAAATGGGGAGCGCGCACCCGGCGCACTTTCCGCGCAGCAACAGCCAGCTGACAATGGGAATGTTCTCGTACGACTTGATGGGGCGTTCGCAGCGCGGGCAGCGCGACCGCGGCTTCACCACACTCAGGTCGAGCGGCCAGCGGGCAATGCAGACATTGAGGAATGAGCCGATCGAGGCGCCCGCGATGAACACCGGGAGCAGCACCATGAGCAGTTCGGTCATCGAGAGATGACCAATGAGCCCGGCAGTCAGCCCCCCCGTGTATTCCACGGCACCGAGGGCGGTTGTATCGAGTGGCAGCGTCGCTTGCATGCCGTCAGGACGACTGAGGCGCATGGGACGCCACGCGCAGCGCATAGAGGAGAATCCCCGTCGCTACGGCCACGTTGAGCGACTCCACCTCCGCCGCCATGGGGATCGTGACCGTCCGCGATACCGCCGCGGCCACGTGGGGCGACAGCCCCGCCCCCTCGTTACTCACGACCAACGCCAGCCGCTCAGGACAGGCGTCCGGTCGCAAGCCATCGACTGCATCCCCGTGCATGTCGGCCGCCCACAGCGACATCCCCGCCGACTCGGCAAACCCGGAGAACTGCTCCCAGGAGAGCATGGCCACCGGATGGTGGAACAGCGCGCCCATGCTGCTCCGTACCACCTTGGCGTTCCACAAGTCGACGGTTCCCGGGAGTGCCACCGTGGCGTTCACCCCCATGGCGGCGGCGGTCCGTATCACCGTTCCCACGTTGCCGGGGTCCTGGAGGGCGTCCAGCACCAGGTAGCGGGCCTGCCCGATGGGCGCTGCGAGCGGGCGGTCGGGGATCGTCGCGACGGCCAGCACCCCCTGCGGCGTGTCAGTGTCTGCCGCGCTCTCCAGGTCGGCTTCCGAGACCTCGAGCACCGGCACCCCACGCGCCTCGGCGCTGACCAGCAGCCCCCGCCCCCGTTCGTCGTCGTGCAGGGCGGCGGTAACCAGCAGCCCCGTAACGTCGAGGGGAGAGGCCAGCAGCGTCTCGACCGTGCGGACCCCTTCCGCGACGAAGCGGTGCTGGCGTTCTCGGGCCTTCCGGCGCTGCAGGTCGCGGGCGAGTGTGAGTAGCTTCACGTCTTCGGGAGGAACTCGCGGGGTTCGCGGGTACAAGAATGTCGACACGGAGTCGAGCTGGCCGCACCGGGGGTCGGGCGCCGCTCACATGAACGATAGCGGAGGGAATATGGCGCGATTATCCCGTCGGACCAGCGTGGCACGACGACTGAGCATGAGCGGAGCGGCCCTGTTGCTCGCCTCCTGCGTGCCCAATACGGCGCAGGAAGTCGATATGGGCAACCAGTACGCCCAGCAGATCGAGCAGCAGCTCCCCCTCATCCGCGACCCCGAAGTCGTCCGGTACATCAACGTGCTCGGCGACTCCATCGCGCGCGTCGTGGACGATCGCAGCCTTACCTGGCGCTTCAACGTCGTCGATCAAGACGAGATCAACGCCTTCGCCGTGCCGGGCGGTCACATTTACGTGAATCGCGGCCTCATCGCACGCACCACCAACTTGTCCGAGCTCGCCGGCGTCATCGGACACGAAATCGCGCATGTCACGCAACGCCACAGCATGAAGCAGATGGCCGCCGCACAGCGAGCCAACGTCGGGTTCACCATTGGCTGCGTGCTTGCGCCGTCGCTTTGCCAGGGCGTTGCCGGCACAGGCGCGTCGGTGCTGGCGCAGGCAGGCTTCGCGAAGTTCAGCCGTGACGATGAATCGGAAGCCGACAAATTCGGTGTGCGTTACGTGTCCCGCTCAGGAATCGACCCGCGCGGCATGCCAAGCATGTTCCGCATTCTGCTGCGGGAACGGGAGCGTAATCCGAGTGGGGTCGAGGGGTGGTTTGCCTCGCACCCTATCGAAGAGAGCCGAATCCGGGTGACCGAAGAGGAGATCGCAAAGATCGACCCCATCGTGCTGCAGTCGCTCTCGCGCGATTCGCGAAGCTTCCAAACGTTCAAGACGCGACTCGCAGGTCTGCCCCGCTCACCGCAACGCGCGCGCTGACGTGTAGGCGGAAAAACGGACGACGGGCGTGCCATCGACATGGCACGCCCGTCGTGCATAGGGGGGCATCCTAGAGGCGCTGAACGAACGCCGAGATGAGCCCTTCGAAGCGGCCCGCCACCGACCGTCCAGCGTCCATCACCTCGGCGTGACTCAGCTTCTCGTGCGACAGGCCGGCAGCCTTGTTGGTGATGCACGAAACAGCCACCGCGCTCATCCCGATGGCGCGCGCCATGATGACTTCCGGAACCGTCGACATCCCCACCGCGTCGGCCCCCAACTTCTCGAGCATGCGGACTTCGGCCGGTGTTTCGTAGGTCGGCCCCACCAGCCCGCAGTACACCCCCTCGTGCAGTGGCACGTTCACTGCCTGCGCCGCTTCGCGCATGAGCGCCCGCAGCTGGGGGTCATACGGATCGCTCATGTCGGGAAAGCGTTCATCCCCTTGCTCCGTCGGCCCGATGAGCGGATTGCGGAACATGAGGTTCATATGGTCCGCAATGAGCATCAGGTCGCCGGCTTCGAAGGTGCGACGTACACCGCCGGCCGCGTTGGAGGCGACGTACACGGGAGCGCCCAGCGCATGCAGCACGCGCACGGGAAACGCTGCCAGTCCGGCATCATGGCCTTCGTACATGTGAAAACGCCCAGCCAGCATGACGACGGGGCGAGAGGCGAGCGTGCCGACAATGAGCTGGCCGGCATGCCCGGCGACGGTCACCTGCGGAAAGCCGGGGACATGCGAGAAGGGGATGCGCACCGCATCCTCGAGACGGTCAGCCAAACCGCCGAGTCCCGAACCGAGGACGATACCGGCCACCGGGGTCTGCCAAGCGGCACCCACGCGCTCACGGATGTACGCGGCGGCGGTGGGCGCGGCAGTTACGCCAACCGGGATGGTCTTCATGCGACAGACTCTTCAGCAAGAAACATGGGAGGCACGTCGGTGGCCAACTGCGCCATCTCGCGCGCGGCCTTGGCACGCAACACCGTGCGTTCGGCGAGCGGAAGAAACGCCGCGTCGAACGCGTTGAGCGACACGGCGCACAGGGTCGTAAAGTCCCACCCCAACCACTGTGCGCACGACGTGAACTCCTCGGTGAGGGTGACGCCACTCATCATGGTATTGTCAGTGTTCACCGTGACGCGCGCGCCGAGTTCGAGGTAGCGGCGCATGGGATGTTCACCGAACGTGGGCACCACGCGCGTCTGCACGTTGCTCGTGGGGCACACTTCGAGCGCGATGCCGCGATCGACGATATACGCTTCGAGCGACGAATCCTCCTGCAGTCGCGTGCCGTGCCCGATACGATTGGCGCCACAACGATGTACCGCTTCATGAATGGACTCGGCCCCGTCGCCTTCACCCGCATGCACGGTCACAGCCATGTTGTTGTTGCGGGCATACTCGAAGGCGGCCGCGTGGGCGTGCGCCGGGTTGCCGAACTCCCCGCCAGCCAAGTCGAACGCCACAACGCCGTTGTGCTTATACGCCACGGCCAGCTCCGCCATGTCCATGCTGTGCGGCCACGGAAAGCTTCGCAGCGCGCACACGATGCACCGGGCAACTGTACCGGTCTCCTTTTCTCCACGACGCAAGCCGCGGATCACCGCGTTCATCACGTCGTCGCCCGTAAGCCCCTCGCGCATGTTGAGCGCCGGACAAAAGCGAACTTCGACGTAGCGCACACCATCCAGCGCGGCATCGAGCACCAGTTCATGCGCGATGCGCTCGATCTCCTCAGCCGTTTGCATAACGGCCAGCGTGATCTCGAAACGCGCCAGGTACTCTTCGAGGTTGTGCGCATCATCCACGCGCATCCACTTGGCCAAGGCGGCAGGCTCGTGAAATGGCAGCGTAATCCCGCGCGCTTCGGAGAGTGCGAGCAGCGTTCCGGGGCGCAGCGATCCATCGAGGTGGCAATGCAACTCCGCCTTGGGGAGCGCGCGCAGCAGCGCGACGAACGCCGGATTGAGCGACGCCGTCGGAGGCAATGATGCGCTCATGTCGTCGCGTCCTCGAGGCGTTCGCGCGCGGTCACCACCCGAAAGATGGCGCCACCATTCACCGGCGTCTCCGCGGGTGTCGGCAACCCGCGACTGTCAGTGAGCCGCAAGCGACCGGCTTCAATGCCTTCGGCATCATCGGGGAACAGTACCCGCACGGCGTCGAGGGCACTCGACCCGGAGGGCACGGTCACTCCGCGCTCATTCACGAACACGCGCACGTCCGCGTTGGACATCACAAACTCCCGGGAGTAATGGCTCGGATGCGGGCCGTGTCGTCGCCCTGCACCGGTTGTGGCTGACGACGCAGAAACTCGCTTACCGCGTCGATATCCCTGACCGTCAGAAATTCCGTACTGACCGCCGCTTTAAGGATGTCGCGGAAGTCGTTTTCCACCATGAAATCATTGAGCGCCAGACTGTAAATGCGCGCCGGATCGAGCGGGGTCCCCCGAAGGTCGGTCACGCGCACCACGCGCGCCCCCTTCGGGCGTGACGGGTCGAACTCCACTATCAGTCCGCTCACATGCACGTCGGGGCGCCCGCCGCTCACGCCCGCTTCGAGTATCTGCAGCAGCGTCGAGCCGCGGAGGCGCACGCGAGCCAGCAGATTCCCGAACGGGGTGACGTAGTGCACGCCGCCGTAGTTCAACGGGCCCGCGGCCAGATCCGCGCGCACGCCGCCGTTGTTCCACATCCCCACGTCGGCGCCCGCGCCACTGCGCACCGCATCGGCCAGCAGATTGCCCACCGCGTTCTGCGCGCCCGTACGCCACATCGGTGCCGCCAGTGTCGCCACCTGCGTCGACAGGCGGCCGGCCACACTGGCCACGGCCGCCTTCACCAGCGAGTCCACCTGCGGGTCTGCATCGGCCACGGCCTCACCGCGCACCGGCACAATGGTGCTGGTTGCCGACCCGCCTCCCAGCGGGATGTCGACAATCGCAATGCCGCGACCACTCGACGTGGGCTCCACCGCCGGCATTCCCGCAAAATCGAGCGCGAGGTTCACGTGCGCATGCCCCATGACATAGACGTCCGGACGATCGGCTCCCAACGCTCCGAGTCGTCGCCCAATGTCGATGCCTTCACCCGTGCACACGGTGGGCTTGTCGCGTTCGCAGCGCCCGCCATCGTGAATGACGGCCACCACCACCTGCGCTCCGGCCGCGCGCAACGCCTTCGTACGCGCCGCAAAAATCGGCACGGGGTCGAGGAAGGTGAGCGCCCCAACCTTGCGACGGCTCGCCGTTTCCGGCGTGTGCGTTCCCGCCGCGCCCACGATGCCAATACGCACCCCGTTCCGCACCACGATCGTGTCGGCGCGCAGCCAAGCGGGCATAGTACCGTCGGGGCCGCGCACATTGGCGCCCAGCACGGCATGACGGAGCTCGCGCACGCGGGCGCGTAGCGTGTCCTGCCCGAAATCGAATTCGTGATTGCCCAGCGCGCCCGCCCCCACATCGAAGCGGTTGACCACCTGCACCGTGGGGCGGCCACCGTTCCAGTCGGATGCCGGCGATCCGGTAAAGATGTCTCCGGCGTCGATGACCACATGCTCGCAGGCGGGCGATACACACGCCTGCTGTGCCCGGCGAATGGCCGCCGACAACGCGACGGCGCCACCAACCGGGTTGTTGCTCTGGTCGAACTGCGGACGCAGCGCCGCGTGGAAGTCGCTCATGGCAATGACACGCACCGTTTTGCCGGCAGCGCGGGTTCCACTCGCTTCGGCACCTCGCCCGCGCGTCTGCTCGGCATACGCCTGCGCACGCGCTTCCGCCGGCTCGAGCGTCCAATTGCGTTGGGCGTACCGCTCCGGCGAGAGTGCGCCGACCTTGGTCACTTCGTCGATGATGAGCTGGCGAATGTCGACTTCCCGCTCGAACACCACCGGCGCACCGGACAACATGGCGAATCCGCCGCCACCGCTCTGCCGATAGTTGTTCACCGCCATGGTGAAACTGTCGGTGGGCTGCACGTCTCGCCCGCGGACCTGCAGGCGCGTAATGCGACGGCCCACCGGCTGGCGCAGATCGATAGTGTAGTCGGCGCCGCTCACCACATCGAAGTTGTATCCTGGCACGGCGGGATCGACGATGCCATCGGGGGCGCGACCACTCGCATTGACGGAGCGGTAGTAGCGCGCGGAATGCTCGAGGAAGGCGCGCAGCTGGGCCCCAGTGATGCGCACCGCCCGCAGCGTATTGTCGTACGGATACAGGCGCGACAGTTCGGCCTGGGTGATGGCGCCCGTGTCGAGCGCCGCCTCGAGCGAGAAAGCCGCCGTGGCCGACAGGTCGGCGCCGGCGGTGCGGCGCATGACTTCGTTGACGAGGTCAGTAATGGGCATGTCGACCACGCGTGCGCTGTCGCTGCGCCAGGTCACCGCGGTGCGCCCCACCGGCGAATTGACCCATGCCACCGTGGCGTCATGCGTACCGGCCGCGGCCGCCAGCACCTCCGGATGCTCTCGGTGCCCAGCCACACGCACCGAGCGCCCCACGCGACTCACCACCGTCCATTTGCGGCCGCGTCGCTCGAGCGTCAACGTGCCGAGCGCCACCGAGCCAGCCCAATTACGCGGCTGCATGACCAGCGCGCCGTTGATGGTCGAGTCGACCAGCTCACGGTGCGAATGGCCGTAAACCACCGCGTCGATCCCGTCGATTTCCCGAGGCACGCGGCCTGCCACGTTCTCCGACGGCAGCCCGGTCGCAACCGTATCGTAGCTCGCCGGCTCCGACAGCCCGGAGTGCAGCAGCACCACCACGACGTCGGCCCCGCGTCGCCGCGCTTCCTGAACGCGCGCCCGTACGGCTGGAACGATATCGGTTACGGTAAGGCCGGCGGCCTTGAGGTTATCGCGATCCCACACCATGGACCCGGGCGTCGTGCCGCCCACGATCGCCACCCGGACGCCGCGCCGCACCACCATGGTCATGGGGGCGACAAAGGGGTGCCCCTGCGCGTCCATGACGTTCGCCGCTACGAACGGAAAACCAGCCTGCGCCACGGCCTTCTGAAGCAGCGGGACGCCATAGTTGAATTCGTGATTGCCCAGCACCGCCGCGTCATAGCGCATGACGTTCATGGCGGCGATGACGGGGTGCACGGGGGTGGGGCGCACCTTGGCCGCCACGTACAGCAGCGGATTGCCCTGCAGGATGTCCCCCCCTTCCACCAGGACCACCCCGTCCGGGTTGGCGCGCCGGGCCGAGTCGACGATGGTGGCCGCAGCGGCCAGCGAATGAGTGGGGTCGGCTGTGCCGGCGTAATAGTCCCAGGCACGCAGCCGCCCGTGCACGTCGGTGGTGGCGGCAATGGTCAGCTCGACCCTGCGGGGCTGTGCGTGAAGCGGCGAGGCGGACAGCACCGTGAGCGCGCTCAAGACCCCGAGGGGGAGCAGCGTGGCGACTTGGCGAGACCACCGGCGCGGTCCTCGCGGATTTGATAGACGTCCCATAGGGGAATGCTAGTCGCTCCCCCCGAGACTGTGGAGTGCCGCCCGTCGTCTTGCCCTCCTGCCCGTACCTCCGCGAACTTCCGCAGGCGGTGACAAAGGGCCGGCGGTCGGTACCTGTTCGTTACCGGGTCGTAACAAGTCGGAAACGACGGCGGAACAGCTTGACTCATCACTCGTGGACGAACTGGAAGAACCGCTCATGAAACCGCTCATCATTGGCATCGCGGGCGGCACCGGCTCGGGAAAGTCCACGGTCGCCCGCAAGGTGGCCGAAGCCTTACCGGACGCTTCCGTGGCGTTCCTCGAGATGGACGCGTATTACCGGGATTTCCGGCACCTCACGCTGCAGCAGCTGCATCACGTCAATTGGGATCATCCCGATGCCTTCGATGTGGAGTTGCTGACGCAGCATCTCGAGGCGCTCAACCGCGGCGTTGCGGTGGACATGCCGGTGTACGAGTTCGCGACACATTCCCGAAGCACCCGCACTCGGCGTATTGAGCCGGCAGATGTCGTCGTCGTTGACGGCATTCTCCTGCTCTCCGATCCGAACATCCGGGCGCAGTGCGACGTGAAAGTGTTCGTGGACGCCGATCCGGATATTCGCCTGATCCGCCGCATCCGTCGTGACACGGCGGTGCGTGGACGCACGTTGGAATCGGTACTCGATCAGTACCTCACCACCGTGCAGCCCATGCACCTGCAATTCGTCGAACCGAGCAAACGCTACGCCGACGTCATCGTGCCACGGGGAGGCAGTAACACGGTCGCGATCGAAATGATCGTGGCCAAAATTCATCGTCGGCTGCAAACGCGCGCGGTAACGCGCTCGAGGCTCCCCGACGACGTACCGGCCGACGCCGGAACTCCGTGACCCCTGCATGAATCCGCCGGCCCCACCGACGACCGATCGCATTCTCGTCGTAGATGACGAACCCGAGATTGTAGCGCTGGTGGCGTACCACCTAGCCAAGGCTGGCTACCGCGTCTCCACCGCATCGTCCGGACAGGATGCGCTGGAACTGGCGCGTCGCGATCGCCCTGCGCTCATGGTGCTCGACCTCATGCTGCCAGGCATGTCGGGATTCGATGTGCTCGAACAGCTCCGGCTCGACGAGGCCTCGCGGGACATCGCGGTCATCATGCTCACCGCGCGTCGCGAAGAGCCCGACCGCATCCGCGGATTGTCGCTGGGCGCCGACGACTACCTGACCAAACCGTTTTCGCCGGCTGAGCTCGTGCTGCGGGTCGCGGCCATTCTTCGGCGCACCGGCACGGTTGCGCCGGCCACCGGTGACACCCTCGTCATCGGCTCGCTCCACATCGACCGCGCTGCCATGAGCGTCAACGTGAACGGTGAACTCGTCGACCTGACGCCCACCGAGTTCAAGCTGCTGCTCACGCTCGCCGAACGGCGCGGTCGAGTGCAAGGTCGCGGACACTTGCTCGAAACCGTGTGGGAGGCGGCGCCGGACATCCAGACGCGTACCGTCGACATGCACGTTCAACGGCTGCGCACGAAGCTCGGCGACGCCGGCGACCTCATCGAAACGGTCCGCGGCTTCGGCTATCGCTTGCGGTCGACCGCCCCGCGCGGCTACTAAGGCCCGCGATCATGCGCCTTACGCAGCGACTGCTGCTGCAGAGTACCGTGGTGGCCACGCTGCTCGTGATCACCATTCTCGGGGTGGTCGAGTGGCGCGTCCGGCACCGGCTCGATCTGGCCTCTCAGGCGCAGGCCACGGCGACGCAGCCGGTAGATGAAGACGCCGCGAACGCGGCCCTGCTCTCGGCCATCCGCCACGATGTGGCGATTGCCAGCGGCTTCGCGTTGGTCATTGCGTTGCTGCTGGCACGGGTGCTCGCACGCAACGTCACGCGCCCCATGGAAGAGCTGCGCGACATGGCGCGCGATCTCGCTGGTGGTGATCTCACCGCGAGGCCGTCCCGCTCCATTAGTGGTGGCGAGGTGGGGCAGCTGGCGGACAGCCTGCGCCAAGTCGCCGAGCAGATGGAAACGCGGCTCTGGGAAATGCAATCGGAAGAGGCGCTCCTGGTGGCGCTTACCGAATCGCTCAATGAGGGCATCGTCGCCGTCGACGCCAGAAAGCGCGTCGTCCGAGTCAATCAAACAGGCCGCCAGCTGCTCGATTTGACTCAGCCGGTACCCTTTGCCGCGACCGAGCTGCCTCAGGAGAGTCAGCTGCAGGAAGCGCTGCAGCTGGTGCTCTCCGGTGCCCCGCCCATCATTCGCGAAATCCATTTGCGCGGGCGCACCGTGGCCCTCACCGTACGCGCACTCAGCGGCGGCGGCGCCGTCCTCGCGATGTACGATCTCACGCAGGTCCGGCGCCTCGAGACGGTGCGAAGCGATTTCGTGGCCAACGTGTCCCATGAACTTCGGACGCCGCTCACCATCATCGGCGGGTTCGTCGAAACGCTGCAGGACGACGATGTCCCGCTCGACCTCAGGCGCCAGTTTCTCGGGATGGCCGAAGCCAATGTGCAGCGCATGCAGCGCATTGTGGACGATCTGCTCGACCTCTCGCGTATCGAGTCCGGCGGCTGGCGTCCGGCCCCGGTGGAACTCGATGTACCTGAAGTAGCGGCCGAAGTGTTCGGGCCGCTCGAGCTGCGCGCGCGCGACAAGGGGGTCAAGCTCCTCGTGGAGTTCGCGCCCGATGCCTCACGCGTACTCTGCGACCCCACCGCGGCCGGCCAGATTCTGTCAAACCTCGCCGAAAATGCGTTGCGCCACACCACCACCGGCTCGGTGACCATCTTCACCGGACGCGAAGGCGCGGGCGTGTGGATCGGCGTGCGCGACACGGGGTCAGGCATCCCCGCCGAACATCTGCCGCGAATCTTCGAGCGCTTTTACCGCGCTGATCCGGGACGGTCGCGCGAAGCAGGCGGCACCGGCCTTGGCCTCTCCATCGTGCGCCACCTCGCGGAAGCGCACAACGGCAAGGTGAAGGCCGAAAGCACCGTGGGCGTGGGCACGACCATCGCGGTCTGGCTTCCCACGCCCACAGCAATCAACAGCTGACGCTGAAAGTGGTCCGTCAGTTCGACTCGGACTGACGGCGCGGCCGGCGGCCGGCAAAGGCTTCGGCAATGAGCCGCGGCAGCATGACGCCAGCAGGTCCTTCAATGGGAAGGATACTGGGCCCGGTCCGCTGACCGTCCATGGTCGGGTTGACCACGATGACGGTGGCCCCGTGAGTCGCCGAAGTCCACGGCAACGACGCGGCCGGCTCCACCACATTGCTGGTGCCCACGGAGAGGAAGACGTCGCACGCCACGGCCGCATTTCGCGCGGCCTCGAAGGGCGTCATGGGGAGCGGCTCGCCGAACCACACCACATCGGGACGCAGCAGCGCCCCGCAGGAGGGACAGGGCGGTACGTCGCCATGCTGCTCGTCGGTGGGCTGGATCGCCCCGGGACAGCCGGCGCTGCAGCGCACATGCATGAGGGAGCCATGCAGGCGCACGACGTCACGACTGCCGGCCCGCTCGTGCAGGTCGTCGACGTTCTGGGTAATGAGCGTGCAGTGCGCCACGCGGCTGGCCAGCGTCACCAGCGCCGCGTGGGCCGGGTTGGGGGCCGCCGCGCGGACCATGGCGCGGCGAGCCGCATACCATTGCCAGACGCGCTTGGGGTTGGCCGCAAAGGCTTCCGGGGTGGCCAGTTCCTGCGGGGAGAACTGGGCCCAGAGGCCCGTTTGGGCTTCACGGAAGGTCGGAATGCCGCTTTCGGCAGAGACTCCGGAACCGGTCAGGACGCACACATGCTCCGCCGCCCGAAGGGCCTTGGCGGCCACGGACAGCGCTTCCGCGCGCGTTTGCGGATCGGTCGGAGGGGGGGACGCAACGCGTCGCCGCTGGAGAGTAGGGTCTGGTGGCACCATGCTGGCGCGAGAATACAACATTGCCACGAATCGCACCAGATAGCGGAATGGGCATTTCTTCGCGAAAAAGGGTGATCGACCGGCACGGTGTCAGTACCGGTCGTGACAGGTTCGTTGCAAAACCGTAGGGGATTCGCAACCTGAGTCACGGAGACTCCACAGCATCCGGGAGGCGCTCTCTGTTTCCCGTATGCTGTGTCCTCTCAATCTCCGAAAACTCCATGCGGATTTCCGTCAACGAGCTGTTCCGAGTCGCGCGTCGTGCGATGCTGGCGATCACGGTAGCCGTCGTCCCCGCTGTCTTCACCCAGTCCCTGTCGGCTCAAGCCGCGCCGCTCGCCACCGGCAAGATCACCGGTCGCATTCTGGACGGCGCCTCCGGACAGCCCATCGCGGCCGCCCAGATTCAGATTGTCGGTACCGCTCTCGGTACCCAATCCGGTGTCGATGGCCGCTATACCATCCTGCGGGTTCCCGCCGGAACGGTCACCCTCGCCGTGCGACGCATCGGTTACGGGCCCAAGTCCATCACGGGCATCGTGCTCGCCGCCAACGGCTCCATCGAGCAGGATGTCTCGCTGAAGAGCGCGGAGCTCCAGCTGGCGGCCATCAGCGTTTCCGCGAACAAGGAAAAAGGCTCGGTCAACGACGCCCTGAACGCGCAGCGCAATGCGACGAACGTGGTGAACGCCATTACCGCCGAGCAGATCGCGCGCAGCCCGGACGGCGACGCCGCCCAGGCGGCGCAGCGTGTGAGCGGCGTAACAGTTCAAGACGGCAAGTACCTGCAGGTCCGCGGGCTCTCCGAGCGATACACGACGGCGTCGTTGAATGGCGCCCGTATCCCGAGCCCCGAGCCAGAGCGCAAAGTTGTCCCGCTCGATCTGTTTCCGGCGAGCCTGCTGCAGGATGTGACCACGGCCAAGACGTTCACGCCCGACATGCCCGGTGATTTTGCCGGCGCCAATGTCAACATCCGCACCCGCGAGTTCCCGGCCCGTCGCCAGGTGAACTATTCCTCGAGCTTCGGCTTTGGCGACCGCGTGTTGGGGAACTCCCTGCCGTTTGCGCCTCGGGCCGGTGGTGAGCTCTTCGGCAGTGCCTCAAGCAATCGGCAGCTTCCGCGTGCCATTGCCGATGCCAACTTCCTGGGCTCGGTGTCGCAGTCGCAGTACAACCAGATGGCTCGCCAGCAGCGCAATGTGTGGTCGCCAACGGTGCGCAACGGTGGCGCCAACGGGTCCTTCGGCATGTCCACCGGCGGCAACAACATTCTCGGCAAGCGTGTCGGTTACGTGTTGAGCGGCAACTACGGCTACTCCGAAGAAGTGCGCGCCGATGAGCGATACGCCATTGGCAACCAGGGCGCCAACAACACGGTCGTTCCGCTCACCGAACTGCGTGGCCAAACCGGCCGCAGCAGCGCCCAGTGGGGCGGTATTGCCAACTTGTCCACCATGGTGGGCAAGAGCTCGCGTCTCGCGATCAACAGCACGATGACGCGGAGCGCGGACAACGAAGCGCGCACCGATCGTGGCTTCGACGAAAACCTGAACGACAGCATCGTTCGTACCACGCTACGCTATGTCGAACGTGGTGTGGCCACCGTGACCGGTCAGGGTGAGCATCAGTTGAGCGACCGCAACAAGACGGCCTGGCAGTTGTCGTACGGCAACACGATGCGTCGCGAACCGGATCGGTCGGACGTGGTCTACGCCCGCACGCCCGAAGGACCGTACCAGATTCTCGCGTCGCTCGACGGTGCGCGCCGCCTGTACTTCGACCTCGTGGAAGACAACCTCACCGGTCAGGTCGACCACACGTTCAATCTCGGCGCGGTCTCCCAGCAGAACACGTTGAAGGTGGGGGCCTACTACCGCTCCACGGAGCGCACGTCCGACGCGCCCATCTTCGCCTTCATTTCGCGCGCGGGGCAGAACATCGTACAGCAGTCGCCCGATGTGATTTTCGGCGATGCGCAGGCGTGTGAAACGTGCACGGCCATCAATGTGCAGCCGATCGGGCAGGCCGGATCCTACAGCGCCAGCGACCGCACCGGCGCCGCGTATGCCATGGTGGATGTCGGCATCACCGACCGGATTCGCATGATTGCCGGTGCACGGGCGGAGCAAGCGCGGATCGAAGTCGTGGCGTCGACGCAGGGTGGCTTCACCACCACGTCGAACCTCGACAACACCGACGTGTTGCCGTCGCTTCTGCTCAACACTCGTCTGACGGAAACGCAGAATCTCCGGTTCGGCATCACCCGCACCTTGGCGCGCCCCGAGTATCGTGAACTGGCGCCGGTGACCTTCCGTGACGTATTGGGTGGTGTCAGCGTGACGGGGAATGCGAGCTTGGTGCGCTCATTGATCGACAACGTCGACCTTCGTTGGGAGATGTTCCCGAATCCGGGCGAAGTACTGAGCGTCGGCGTGTTTGCCAAGCGCTTCGACCGACCCATTGAGCGCCTCGAGCAGGCCACCTCCGGCGCGTATCAGGCGCGCTTCCAGAACGCGTTGAGCGCCACGAACCTTGGTGTCGAGCTCGAAGCCCGCAAGCAGCTGGGCTTCCTGGGAAGCTGGGGCCAGGCGTTCACCGGTTTCTCCAACCTGACGCTCATGCAGTCTTCGGTGGAGCTGGATCCCACCGGCGGTCTCACGGTCACCGACCAATCGCGTCGCCTCGTCGGTCAGGCGCCGTACGTCATCAATGCGGGCGTGACCTACTCCAACCTGAGTGGCAGCACCAACGCCACCCTGCTGTACAACGTGGTGGGCGAGCGCATCACGGCCGCCGGCGTTGTACCGCTGCCGAACATCGTGGAAAAGCCGCGCCAGCTGGTCGACTTGTCCTTCCGTTTCCCGGTGCGCGGCAATCTGTCGGCCCGCCTGGACGCCCGTAACCTGCTCGATGCGCGCTACCGCTTCATGCAGGGGAACCTCGAGCGTGAAGGGTGGAACGCCGGTCGCACGGTCTCGATGGGGCTGAGCTGGCGTCAGTAAGCTGAGCAGTTACACAACGGCACGATTTCGTGACGTTGGTGACATGGCCCGGTCTCGGTGACACAACCGTGACCGGGCCATAACCGTTTCGCCATATTGGGAGCGCTTTTTCATCGGAAGGGGCTGCACGACGCAGTGCCCGCCTTACCTCAGACTTCAGGCTCCCGATGACGAAGTTCGCGCGCATTCGCGCACTCGCACTGGCGTCGTTCGCCACGATGGCCCTTTCGGCGTGCGGTGGCAGTGATGATCCCGTAACGCCGCCGACACCCGTCAATGGCACGCTGGCGGTGAACGTCTCCGGCTTGCCGGCTGGCGTCAACGCGGCGTTGACCATCACCGGCCCCAATAGCTTTTCCCAGACCGCCACTGGCACCACGACCGTCAGCGTCCCTGCGGGCAGCTACAGTGTCGCCGCGGCGCAGGTGACCAGCAACAGTGTCCGTTACAACGCCACCATCACGGGGTCGCCGGCGACGGTCACCTCGAGCCAGACGGCGACGGTGACCGTGGCGTATGCCGTCGCGGCCAACCCGACGGTGGTCCTGTCCGGTTCGATTCCCGCCAACCGCACGCTTACGGCCGACACCAACTGGGTGCTGCGTGGGTTTGTGTATGTGAACAGCGGCGCGACGCTGACCATCAACGCCGGTACGCGCATCGTGGGCGACACGACGGCGCTCGGCTCAGCGCTGTTCGTGCTTCGCGGCGCGCGTCTCAATGCCATCGGCACGGCGGCAGCACCGATCGTCTTCACGTCTCAGCGTGCGCCGGGAAGCCGGTCGCCGGGTGACTGGGGCGGAATCGTTATCGTGGGTAACGCGCGCGCCAACCGTACGGGCAACGTGATCGTGGAAGGCTCCAACGGTTCCGTCGTCGGGGCCGACCCTGCGGGCATCGTGTATACGGGCGGTACCGTGGACACCGACAACAGTGGAACGTTGCGGTATGTGCGCGTGGAGTTTGCTGGCTACGCCACCCTGACGGACGCCGAACTCAACTCGTTCACCTTTGGCGCTGTCGGCAGCGGGACCACGATTGAGTACGTCCAGGCGCTGGCCGGTCTTGACGACCACTTCGAGTGGTTCGGTGGCACGGTGAACGGAAGGTATCTGGTTTCCTACGAGTCTGGCGACGATCACTTCGACGGATCGGAAGGTTATCGCGGCCTCAACCAGTTCATGATCGGCATGCAGAGCACGTTCCTCACTCCGCGTGCTGGTGCGGGTGCCGTGTCGACCGACCCGCAGGGGTTCGAAGTGGACGGATGCAACGGCGGTGGCTGCGTGGCGCCGAGCGGTGCCAATGCCCAGAGCGCCGGACGTGACGAAGGGCTGTACAACATGAACGTGTTCGCCAACTTCACGATGATCGGTGTGCCCGCGGGCACGACGGTCCCGGGCAGCGGCGGCGTAGGTGCCGTGTTGCGTCGCGGTACGGGCGGGTACTACATCAACGGCGTCATCGCTCGTTGGTCTCGCGGTGGCATTTCGCTGCGTGACTCGACGTCCAACAATCGTTTCGCGGTCGACTCGCTCATTGTGCGCAACCTGTACTTCGCTGAGAACGGCGGTACCGACGGCGGCTTTGATGCGGGCGCCCCGAACTTTGGTACGGCCGCCGCCTTCGCGGCGAAGAACTCGAACATCGTGGTCGGCACCGGCGTGACCGCCGCGAGCCTGTTCACGGCGCTTCCGACGACGCCGACGAATGCTGCCAGCCTCGACTGGTCGCCGGCGACGGGTTCGCCGATTGCCACGGGCGGCCTTTCGGCCTTCACCGCCGACCCGCGCATCGCGGCCCGCGTTGGGACCTTCATCACGCCGACCGCCTATCGTGGCGCCGCTGCTCCTGGTGGCACCAAGTGGTGGGAAGGCTGGACCAGCTACGCGCGGAACTGACCATCCCGGCTGACGCGGGATACGTTTCGTCATCCGCGTCAGCAACTGGTGGACAAGACGGCCAGTGTCGCGATCGCGACACTGGCCGTTTCACTTCTCCTCTGTTCTCTCATGCGACGACTTTTTGTGATGGTGCCGCTGGTCCTTAGTGGCGCCTGCTCCGATACCGCCCCGCGAACAGCCGCGGACTCCCAGGCGGCCCATGTGGCGGATGTGGTGGCCGCCGGTGGCACCGTCGATTCCATCCTGCCCATCGATGAACAGCTCCGGCGCTTCCGCGAGGGGGTGCCCGTCGCAGATACCCTGCAACATGGCGCAGCGAGCCGCGATGGACTGGTTCGCGAATTCCTGAAGGCCGTGAGCGCCAGCGACACGCTGACCCTCAACCGGCTGGCGCTGGACCGGGGTGAGTTTGCCTACCTGTATTACCCCACCGCGGCCATCAGCAAGCCGCCGTACGAAGCGCCACCACAGCTGTTGTGGGGGCAGATCCTGCAGGCCAGCAACGATGGGCTTCCCCGCGTCCTCGCCCGTGCTGCCGGCGAGTCGCTGGAGCTGTCGCGCGTGTCCTGTGCTGACTCGATTGTGAGCGAAGGTGAGAACCGGTTGCACAACGCCTGCACAGTCACCGTGCGCATCGGTCGCGGCACCCCAGTCGAATCTCGGTGGTTCGGTACGATCATTGAACGCGGTGGACGGTTCAAGTTCCTGGGATACGGGAACTCACTATGACCATCGCCGTCGGGGCAATGGCCACCGCCTGCAGGACCGTGGCCGCCATCGCCGTGCTCACGAGCGCTGTTGCCTGCGGTGCTGGTGACGGGACCCGCCGCACTCAACCCGACAGCACTACGGCAGCGCTTCCAGACTCGCAGCGGGTGCAACTCGTTGGCGTCGGCGCCACGTTGCCGTATCCGCTGTACGCTCGGTGGTTCAACACGTACGGCGAAGTGGCACCCGTCCGCATCAACTATCGTTCCGAGGGATCGGCCCAAGGGCTCGCGGCGGTGGTCGCGGGGCGAGCGGATTTTGGGGCGACCGATGTCCCTGTTGGAGACAGCCTGTTGCAGCGCTCGACGGCAGCCATCGTGCACGTCCCCATGGCCGTGGTGGCGGTCGCCGTGACCTACAATGTGCCCGGGTTGAACAGACCCTTGAAGCTGACGGCCGATGTCGTTGCCAACATCTTCCTTGGCCGAATCTCGCGGTGGAACGATCCGACACTGGTGTCCCTCAATCCGAAGGAGACGCTCCCGGACTTGCCCATCACCGTCATCCGTCGTTCCGACGGCACGGGGACCTCGTACATCTTCCAGCGCTATCTCGAAACGGCCAGTGCCACGTGGCGCGACACGCCGGTGGCGAACCGCCAGGCGGCGGGGCAGCGCCTCCGTGATGGCAGCGAAGCCGTGGCCTCCGAACTTAAGGCCACCGAGGGCGCCATTGGGTACATGGAGGTGGTCTACGCCCGACAGAATCGGCTGCCCGCCGCGCATCTGCAGAACCGTGCCGGTCGATTCGTCGCGGCCATGCCTTTTGAGATCGCGTCGGCAGCCGTCAATGCGCTGGAGCTGCTGGCCCCGCTCGACGACGAAGAAGCCAGTGGCTTCCGGGTGTCGCTCCTCGATGCGCCCGGGCCGCAAACGTACCCCTTGGCGTCGTTTACGTGGTGGCTGGTCCGTCCCTCCACGTTGTCTGAGTCGTCCCGTGGTGAGCTCTCGCGCTTCTTGCACTGGGCGCTGGAAGATGCCACTGACCTGACAGCCGAATTGGGGTATGTCCCGCTCCCCTCGAGCGTGGCGACGCGCGTGCTCGACCGTACCGACAACGCGTTAGGGTGCGCACCTTGCGCACCACGTCCCATGTCCGGTACGGTTCGCTGACGCTGCGGGAATGCCCCGTGCAGCGCCCGGACGCCCCCACGGCGCCGGCTCCCTGGTTGCTGGTCTGTTCATGACGCTTCCGACATCGCCACTCGCCGACGTCCGCATCGCGGCCATCGATATCGGCTCCAACAGTGTTCGGCAGATTGTTGCCGACGTCTCTCAGGCCGGCACGATTCGGGTGGTGGATGAAATGAAGGCCATGCCGCGGCTCGGGGATGGCCTCGAATCCACCGGGGCACTGTCGCAGTTGGCGATCGACTCCGCCGTCGCCGCGGTGCAACGAATGGTCACGTTGGCCCGACAGTTGGCGGCGGCGCGCATTGAGATTGTCGCCACCAGCGCGGTACGCGATGCGAGTAACGCCGAGGTGTTTACCGCGCAGGTGCTCGCAGCGACCGGACACACGGTGCGCGTGCTCAGTGGCGAAGAAGAAGCCCTGCTCTGCTACCGGAGCGCCCTCGCGCATTTCGAGTTGGGCGCTGGCCGCACGGTGGTGATGGATATCGGGGGCGGCTCGCTCGAGTTGGTGCTGGCCAAGGACGGGCTCATTGAGCGTGTCGCATCGCTCCCGTTTGGCGCCGTGCGGCTGACCGAGAAGTTCTTGACGCCCGTGGTTCGCCCTCGCCGTGTTCGGGCCCTGCGCGAGCATGTCCGCGAAGGACTCAAGAAGGCGGTGCCGGTGAAGGACTGGCGCGGCGCTCAGGTCATTGGGTCGGGTGGCACGTTCACCAACCTCGCGGGCATCGTGCTGTCGCGACAACACGTGTCGGTGCGGTCGCCGCATGGTACCCGGGTCACGCGAGCGGAGCTCGAGCATGTGCTCGAATGGCTGCAGCGCATCGAGTCGATCGAACGACAGGCGGTCCCGGGGCTCAATCCGGCGCGCGCCGATATCATCGTGGCCGGCCTCGCGGTGGCGGCCGAGGTACTGGGGCGTTTCGACCCCCGCGATCTCTTGACCTCCGCATATGGCATTCGCGAAGGGTTGTTGCTGGAAGCCGCCAAGATCGAGCCGACCGTGGCAGACCCCGGGGTGTCACGCGAGCGTTCGGTGCGCGAATTCGCCGAGCGGTGCCATTACGAAGAGCCGCACGCCCGTCAGGTCATGGCGCTGTCGCTCCAGCTCTTCGACGCCCTCGCCTCCAAGCTCGATCTCACGGCCGCTGATCGCCTGACGCTGGCCGACGCCGCTTTGCTGCACGATGTGGGCTACCACATCAACTACGAGAAGCACCACAAGCATTCCTTTCACCTCATTTCGCACGCCGATCTGCTCGGCATGACGCCGTCGGAGCAGATCACCATCGCGCACATTGCCCGCTATCATCGTGGTGCGGCGCCCAAGCTGAAGCATCCCGGGTTCGGCGACCTCGACAAGAGTGCGCAGCGGCGCATCATCAAGCTGTCGGCCATTCTGCGCTTCGCCGACGGCATGGATCGCGGGCATGTGAGCGCGGTTGGCAAGATGTCGGTGAAGTGGAGCCACGATGCTCTCCGCGTGACCGCGCACGAGGCGGAGGGGGCGACGAATGTCCGGCTCGAATGCTGGGGCGCCAGCCGCAAGCGTCGCCTGCTCGAAGAGGTCATAGACAAGCCGGTGTTCGTCTTCCTCCCCGACGGCACGCAGGTCAGCGCGGACGAAGACGGCGACGGCGAATAATCGCCGTCGCCGTTGCGACGCTACACGCTGCCCTTCTTCTTGCGTTTGGGTGGCCGTGCCGCCGCGGTGCCCCACGGCTCCTTGATGAGGATCTGCTGCGTGGCTTTCGTCTCGGCGCCCGGGCCGGGCTCACGACGCCGGTATTGGCCGTCGGCATTGAGTTCCCAAGCCTGACGATTGTCGGCGAGGCACGTGGCCAGCACCGCATCGAGTCCCTTGTGCAACGCCACATCTTCGATGGGCGTCAGCACTTCGACGCGCCGATCGAAATTGCGCGGCATCCAGTCGGCTGAGCCGATGTAATACTCCGGATTACCGGCGTTCGCAAAATAGGACAGGCGCGAGTGTTCGAGAAAACGCCCGATAATGCTGACCACACGAATGTGGTCACTGACCCCCTTGAGACCGGGCAAGAGGCAGCAGATACCGCGGACGATCAGATCGACCTGCACCCCCGCCTGCGACGCCCGATAGAGGGCTGCGATGATTTCGGGATCGACCAAGGCGTTCATCTTGGCGATGATGCGCCCGCCCTTGCCGGCTCTCGCATGCGCCGTTTCGCGGTCGATGAGCTCGAGCATCTTGGCGCGCAACGTGACCGGCGCGACAGCCAGTCGCCGGTAGAACTTCTGCCGCGACACGCCGGTGAGGGAATTGAACAGGTCCGAAAGATCGGCGCCGAGCTCGGGGTGACAGGTGAACAGCCCCATGTCGGTGTAGAGCCGTGCGGTCTTGCTGTTGTAGTTCCCTGTACCGATGTGAACGTACCGGCGGATGCCATCGGGATCCCGGCGCACGACCAGCACGGTCTTGGCGTGTGTCTTGAGCCCTGGTAATCCGTACGCGACATGGATGCCGAAGCTTTCCATGGTCCGCGCGAAGGTGATGTTGTTCGCTTCGTCGAAGCGCGCCTGCAGCTCGATGAGCACCGCCACCTGCTTCCCGGCTTCGGCGGCGTCCGTCAATGCACGCACGATGGCCGTGTCGCCCGAGGTGCGGTACAGCGTGAGCTTGATGGCCAGGACGTGCGGATCATTCGCCGCCGCGTCGAGAAACGCCTCGACCGACCCGCTGAACGATTCGTACGGGTGATGCACCAGCACGTCGTGCTCGCGAATGGCGTCAAAGATGTTGCGGGTATCCTTGAACGCCGGCGGGACCTGCGGCACATGCGGCGGATCCCGCAGTTCGGGCACGTCGAGCATCGCGAGCTGCATGAGATCGCCCATCTCGAGCAGGTCATCAATGTCGTGCACGTCCTGCGGACCGAGCGGCGCCACCAGCTGGGTCTCGCTTTCGCTCAGCTCTTCGAGCAGCAGCTGGCGAATGCGCTCCGGCATGTCCTTCTGCACCTCGAGGCGCACGACTTCACCGAAACGGCGCTGGAAGACCTGCTGCTCGATGGTCTCGAGCAGATCTTCCGGCTGATCCATCTGCCCAAGATCGAGATCGGAATAGCGCGTAATGCGGAAGGTGTACCAGCGGACGACTTCCATGCCCGGAAAGAGCGCACCGAGCCGCGTCCCGATGACCTCCTCGAGTGGCACGTAGCAGTGCGCGCGACCAATGGGGACCCAGCGCGGCAACGACTTGGGGACCTTCACCCGCGCAAAGTGATCCTTGCCGGTCACGGGGTCCTTGATGTCCACCGCCAGTGACAACGACAAGTTCGAGATGTACGGGAACGGATGTCCCGGATCGACCGCCAACGGCGTGAGCACCGGAAACACCTGCGACTCGAAGAACGCGTTCACCCGGTCGCGCTCGTCCTCGGACAGCGAATCCATCGAGACGAGACAAATATCGTGTCGTGCCAGCGCCGGGAAGAGCTCGCCCTTCAGACACCGCCGGCGGCGCGCTATGAGCTCGCGCACGCGCGTGCGGATAGCATCGAGCTGTTCATCAGGGGCGAGCGGATCGGGCGCGTACTGCTTGGTGCCGGCCGTGACTTTGCGCCGCAGCCCCGCCACCCGCACCATGTAGAACTCGTCGAGATTGGTGCTGAAGATCGACATGAACTTCAGCCGCTCGAGCAGCGGGACGCGCTCGTCGAGGGCTTCCTCGAGGACGCGGGCGTTGAAGTCGAGCCACGAGAGCTCGCGATTCAGATAGGGCAGCGACAGCGAGGTCACTGAAGACATTGTTGCGTTGGCGGCCGTACGCGAAGGCACGGCCGCCATCTCCACATCAAAGGGGATTGAACGCCGCGAGCAGCCAGTACGACAGCGCGGCCATGAGTGCGCTGGCTGGAATGGTAATCACCCACGCCCACACGATCCGGCTCGCCAGTCCCCAGCGCACCGCCGACAAACGGTTGGTGGCGCCAACACCGACAATGGCACCGGTAATGGTGTGCGTCGTCGACACCGGAATACCGAACCGCGAGGCCAGCAGAATCACCATCGCGCCGCCGGTTTCCGCGCAGAACCCACCGACCGGGCGCAGCTTCGTGATGCGCGTACCCATCGTGTGCACGATGCGCCACCCGCCGAAGAGCGTTCCCAGGGAGATCATCGTGTAGGCACTCAGCTCCACCCACACGGGAATGGTGTCGAGCGACGTCACGTAAAGGTGCGACAGCAGACCAGTCTGATTGGCAAACACGGCCTGCGTCGCCACCAGTAGCCCAACAATGATGCCCATGGTCTTTTGCGCGTCGTTACCCCCGTGCGCCAGGGACAATAGCGCCGAGCTGGTCAACTGCAATATGCGGAAGACCTTCTCCGCTTTCGAGTTCACGACGTTCCGAAACACGTTGAACACGATCACCATGAGGATGAACCCCATGAAGGCACCGAGCGCCGGGGAAAGCACAATCGCCGACAGCGTCTCGATCCACTTCTTGCCCCACAGCAGCGCCCCGAACCCGACCTTGGCGACCGCCGCACCAGCGTACCCGCCGATCAGGGCATGCGAGCTGCTGGACGGAATCCCGAACCACCACGTGATGAGATTCCACGTGATGGCTCCGAGCAGTCCGCCGAGGATGACGTTGGCATCGACCACGTTGAGATCGATGAACCCCGAGGCGACGGATTTTGCGACGGCCGTACCAACGAAGAACAACGCCGAGAAGTTGAACACCGCGGCCCAGATGACGGCCGCGAGTGGGCTCAGAACCCTCGTCCCAACGATCGTGGCGATCGAGTTGGCCGAGTCGTGAAAGCCGTTGATGAAATCGAATGCGAGCGCGACGACGACGATGAAAATGACGAAGGAAACCACAGGTCAGTACGCGGTCAGCTGTTCTTGAGCGCGATACTTTCGAGCGTGTTCGACACGTCTTCACACTCGTCGATCGCTTCTTCGAGCGCGTCGAAGATTTCCTTCCATTTCAGCACTTCGATCGCCGGTTCTTCCTTGGCGAACAGCGCCCCAACCGACTGCGCGTACAACACGTCGCCTTCCTCTTCGAGCAACTTCACGGCACGCCCGTGCTCCATCATGCGCTGGCGATTCGAAATATTGCCCACGGCCTGCAGAATCTCCTTGCCCGCCCGGACCAGCACGTCGGCCATTTGCACGCCGCCATCGCGCGGGGCGGTCACCCGGAACATCACCACTCGACGCGACGCACCGTTGATGAGATCGATGACGTTGTCCAGGCGCTTGGCCAGCAGGTGGATGTCTTCGCGATCGAGCGGCGTCACGAAGCTCGTATCGATCCGCTGATTGATCAGGTGGACGATCGCGTCACCGTCGGTTTCCACCTTCTTGATCTGCACCGAAAGTTGCGCGGCATTGGCGGGATTTTCGAACAGCGTCCGCAGCAACGTGGCCGCTTCACTGATGTGCACCGCGAGACCGCGGAAGTGATCGAAGAACGTTTCGTCTTTGGAGAAAAGCTTCACGGCAGCGTTATGGACTGGGGGAATGCACGTTCGGGGATTCAGTGCCAATGCAGTCCCGAGCACGCAGGGGTGCCGACAGGACGTGCAGAGAACAGGAATCATGTAACGAAAGCTTCCCCGGGGACAGACCGCTATCTGCAATCGCGCGCCGGCCGGCCGTTGTTACACGGGCGAGACAATTCGCCGTGCGCTGTAACATGCGGCAACGGTTCAGGACCAAACCACCTTGGCATCCGACACGGCCGTCCGGCGTCGCACCAGCTCGGGGTTCTCGAACCACCGCGCCAGCAGCACCCCGGCCACGAAGCCACCCACATGCGCCCAGACCGCCACACCGCCGGAGATTTCGCGGCGGAGCGGCGACAGCTGCGGCAGCCCCGACAGCACCTGGCTGCCGAACCAGAAGATCAGCACCAGCCACGCCGGAAAGCGGAACAAAAAGAGGGGCGGAATGAAGGTGCGTACCCGCACCTTGGGGTAGAGCACCAGATAGGCGCCCATGATGCCCGAAATAGCCCCCGATGCCCCCACCGTCGGCACCGGCGACGTCGGGTCCACCAGCAGGTGCGCCATGGCCGCCGCCACGCCCGTGAGCAGATAGAAGGCCACGAAACGCCCCCGCCCCATGCTGTCTTCGACATTATTGCCGAAGACCCAGAGATAGAGCGAATTGCCGATGATGTGCCCCCAGCTGCCGTGCAGAAAAATCGACAGCACCGGGGTGAACCAGTTGATGGCCTGATTGTCTACAAAGCACCCCAGGGGCTGGCCGTCCACGACCCCCAGCGGCACCCCCAGCCCTAGCGGAGCCTGCCGGCTCACCTCACCCGGCACGAACCCCAGATCGCACACGCTCACGGCCAGCGCCATCGGCGAGCCGCCCCCCTGCACGAAGAGCCAGACCGCCCAGGTGACGCCCAGAATGAGCAGCGTCATCACAGGCGTCCGTAGGGTCGGGTTGTCGTCGGAGATGGGAAACACGGCAGTCCCCTCAAGTCAAAATGGCAGACTGCCGGAGCGACAGCCTGTCAACCGCAACAAAACAGGGCATGTACGCCGCTCCGGCAGAATCAATCCGGCCCGGCGCTTGCCTTTCTACGGGCAGAAGCAACAGAAGGTGCCGGCGCCTCCGCCGCCCCTTCTTCAAAAGCAGGACCTCAACACGAGATCCCCATGGCTGAAAAAGTTATCGGCATCGACCTCGGCACCACCAATTCCGTGGTGTCCGTGCTGGAAGGTGGCGATCCGGTCGTCATCCCGAACGCTGAAGGCGGTCGCACCACGCCCTCCGTCGTCGGCTTCACGAAAGACGGCGAGCGCCTCGTTGGCCAGATCGCCAAGCGTCAGGCGGTGACCAACCCGCAGAACACGATCTTCTCCATCAAGCGCTTCATGGGCCGCCGCGTGAACGAGGCGCAGGCCGACCAGTCGCGCGTGCCCTACAAGATCGTCGCTGGCCCGAACGACGTGGCCGCTGTCGAAGTGGGTGGCAAGCGCTACACGCCCCCCGAGATCTCGGCCATGATTCTGCAGAAGATGAAGCAGACGGCCGAAGACTACCTCGGCCACAGCGTCACCAAGGCCGTCATCACGGTCCCCGCGTACTTCAACGACGCCCAGCGGCAGGCCACCAAGGACGCCGGCAAGATCGCCGGTCTCGAGGTGCTCCGCATCGTCAACGAGCCGACGGCCGCGGCCCTCGCCTACGGCCTCGACAAGAACAAGAAGACCGATGAAAAGGTCGCCGTGTTCGACCTGGGCGGCGGTACGTACGACATCTCCGTCCTCGAGCTCTACGACGTGGACGGCACGCGCCAGTTCGAAGTGAAGTCGACCAACGGTGACACCCACCTCGGCGGTGACGACTTCGACCAGCGCGTCATGGATTGGCTCGTGGCCGAGTTCAAGCGCGATCAGGGCATCGACCTGTCGAAGGACCCGATGGCCATTCAGCGCCTCAAGGAAGCGGGCGAAAAGGCCAAGATGGAGCTGTCGAGCGCGAGCACGACGGACATCAACCTGCCCTTCATCACCGCCGACGCATCCGGCCCCAAGCACCTCAACTACACGCTCTCGCGCGCCAAGTTCGAGCAGCTCGTGGACGACCTCATCCAGCGCACGCTCGAGCCCATGAAGAAGGCGCTCGACGACGCCGGCATGAAGCCCAGCGAAATCGACGAGATCATTCTCGTTGGTGGCTCGACGCGTATTCCGAAGATTCAGGAAGTCGTGAAGAACTTCTTCGGCAAGGAGCCCAACAAGGGCGTGAACCCTGACGAAGTTGTCGCGGTGGGCGCTGCCATTCAGGGCGCCGTGCTCACCGGCGAGCAGAAGGACGTGCTCCTGCTCGACGTGACGCCGCTCTCGCTCGGCATCGAAACACTCGGCGGCGTGATGACGGTGCTCATCCCGCGCAACACGACCATCCCGACGAAGAAGGCGGAAACGTTCTCCACCGCCGACGACAACCAGACGACGGTCGAAATCCACGTGCTGCAGGGCGAGCGCGATCTCGCGGTGTATAACCGCACGATCGGCAAGTTCCAGCTCACGGGGATCCCGCCCGCTCCGCGCGGTATGCCGCAGGTCGAAGTCACCTTCGACATCGACGCCAACGGCATCCTGCATGTGACGGCGCGCGACAAGGCGAGCGGCAAGGAACAGAAGATCCGCATCGAAGCGTCGAGCGGCTTGTCGGACAACGAGATCGACCGCATGGTGAAGGACGCGGAAAAGAACTCGGCTGAGGACAAGAAGCGCCGCGAAGAGATCGACACGCGCAACCGTCTCGACTCGCAGACGTACGAAGTCGAGAAGAACGTGAAGGAGTGGGGCGACAAGGTCGCCGCGCCTCTCAAGGAGCGTATCGACGCGGCGATCGAGCGGGCCCGCAAGGCCCTGCGTGGCGACGATCTCAACGAGATCCGTGAAGCGCAGGAAGAGCTGAGCAAGGCCTACAGCGAGGCCGGCCAGGCGTTCTACCAGCAGCAGGCGTCGCCGGATGGCGCGCCGGCCGCCGACGGCGCCGCGCCGCAGGGCGATGCCGGTGCCCAGGGCGCCAAGCCGGACGACGTGGTCGAAGCCGATTACGAAATCGTCGACGACAAGAAGTAATCGCCCTCTGGCGTGACACCGAGCCCCGCCGGAAACTACCGGCGGGGCTTTGGTGTCTTACTGAAGGAAGTTTCGAAGGACCGCTGGTTTCGCACCATCAACATCATTCGAGCCATGGCTGCACGATTCTCACGATTCCGCTTTGCCACCGCCGCTGTCGTCAGTTTTGCTGGCGGTGTGCTCTTTGCGTCCGGCATGGACTGGACGAAGATCAGCTGGGCCCAGAGCACCACGGGCAATCGCCCCGCGGTCTCCGCGCGCGGCCCCATGAGCCCCGAGGGCGTCGGGAGTTTTGCCGACATCGCCGAGCGTGTGACGCCCGGCGTGGTGGCAGTGAACACCACGCGCACGGCGCGCCCCCGCGCCAACATGCGCGGCCGCGCCCCGCAGGGGATGGAAGATTTCCTCGAGCAGTTCGGCGGCCCCCAGCCGCGTCAGCAGCGCGGTGAAGGCTCCGGCTTCATCATGAGCAGCGACGGCTACATCGTGACCAACAATCACGTCGTCGCCGACGCCGACCAGGTATCCATCACGCTCAGCGACGGGCGCATCTTCAAGGCCAAGGTCGTCGGCACCGACTCCACGACCGACGTGGCCGTGGTGAAGATCGACGCGAAGGGGCTCCCTACGCTCACGATCGGCAACGACGAGAACACGCGCATTGGTGAATGGGTGCTGGCGGTGGGCAACCCGCTTGGCCTCGACTTCACCGTGACCGCGGGCATCATTTCGGCCAAGGGACGCGGACAGGAAATCAACCTGCCCAACGCCGGCAATTACACGATCTCCGACTTCATCCAGACCGACGCGGCGATCAATCCGGGCAACTCGGGCGGTCCGCTCATCAACATGCGCGGTGAAGTCATCGGTTTGAACAGCGCCATTGCGAGCCAGACGGGTTACTACTCGGGGTACGGTTTTGCGATTCCGATCACGCTCGTGAAGAACGTGTCGGATGATCTTATCAAGGAAGGACGCGTTCGCCTGCCTGTTATGGGCGTGTCGGTCACGCCGGCGCTCCCTGAAGACGCGGGCATCAACGGATTGTCGCGGGTGGCCGGCGTGAAAGTCATGGGCTTCACCCCGGCCGACGCTGGACCCGCCAAGGCCGCCGGCATCGAAGTGGGTGACCTTATCGTCACCGTCGACAGCAAGCCGGTCGATCGCGTGAGCTCGCTGCAGCGGATCGTGCGAGCGCACAAAGTGGGCGACCGCATCCCGGTCGAAGTCATGCGCTTCGGCACGAAGAAGCGTTTCGATGTGCGTCTCGAAGAAGCCAACGCGACGAATCGCCTCGCGGTGAACCCGGAGTCGCCCGAAGCGGCGACCAACCCCTCCGCCGGCAAGCTTGGCCTCACCGTCGAAGCGCTCCCCGCCGATATTGCCGCACGCCTTCGCACCAACGGCCGCGGTGTCCGTGTGGCCGACGTCTCCGCAGACGGTCCCGCGCACGACAAGATCGCCGCCGGCAGCGACATCGTCCTCGCCGTGCTCTACCCCACCCCGCGCCGCGACGTACGCAGCGTGGGAGACCTGCAGTCCGCCGTCTCGACGCTCAAGGACGGGGACTACGTGAGCCTCCTCGTGCAGTCGCTGGATCCGAGCTTGGGACAGCGCGTCGTGAACCTGCGCATTGGTGGGTAGAGATTTGAGCGCTGAGTTCTGAGATCTGGGGGCCAGAGCCCAGACTCAGACTCCAGAACTGAGCCTTTGATAGGCGTGAGAGTCGAGTAACGCAGAAGCGAGAGGCGAGACCCAAAACTGCGGGTCCTCACCTCTCGCCTCTGCGTTACTCGACTCTCACGCCGATCCGGGCTCGCGTCTCGTCTCTCGAATCTGGCTCCCGACTCTCAGAACTCAGATCTCAGACATCCGTTAACGACTGAAGAGGTAGAGCGAGACTCCCGCTTGCACTCTCGTCGCCGTGGACCGGAGCGTCTCGTCCGTCCGGTTGGAGAGCTGGCTCGCGCGCGTGAGGTTGCCGAAGGTCCAGAGCGCGGTGCCGTTGAGCGCGATTTTTGGGGTGACGTACAGGTGCACGCCGGCGCCGCCCGTAGGCGCGATGCCGTCGAAGTCGCGACCGGCGTTGGCGGTGCGGCCCGTGGCGCCCGCGGTCACGAAGAGGCGCAGTGGCGACCCTGCTCCGGGCAGCACATTGAAGCGCAGCAGCGCGTCGTACTGCGTCAGCTTGACGTCCTGTGCATTGTCCGATCCCGTGAGCACACTGCGATCGAAGTTCACGAGCACCGACACGTTGTCGCTCAGGCCAAGGCCGGCGTGCAATCCGAAGCCGTTGCCGAACTCGAGATCCTGCGCGGCGCTCTTCACGCTGACCGAGGTCCCGGAGTACTGGATACCGGCAAAGAGTCCCTTGGTGGACCCGGACTGCGCGTGGGCCGCGTGGGCGAGTCCGAGGCCTGCGAGAAGCATGGTGGCCGTCGTGGCGGTGCGTAGCGAACGTGTCATGTGTCCTCCGGTGAAATGAACGTCGAGTGATGCTCGACCAGGGCGGGATTGTGCGGGCCGTCACATATGACAGACTCCCCACGAATTCTACTGCCCTCGATACCGTGAAGCGCTGGCGTGGTTCCCGCATGTTAGCTTCGTGGGCATGACTGCCCCGCTTCAGCTTTCGCGCGACGAAATGCAGGCCCTCGGCCATCGCGCCCTCGACATGGTCATCCGGCATTTCGAGACCAACCGCGAGAACCCCACCGCCCGGACGCTCACCCGCGAGGAGGCCGCGGCCCGTCTGCATACGCCGCTGCCGGAGCGGCCTACGCCGCCGGCAGAGCTGTTGGAGCTGCTGGCGCGCGAGGTGTTCCCCAACGCCTTTCATCCGGACCATCCGCGCTTCTACGCGTTCGTGCCCAGCCCCACCAACTTCGTGAGCGTCGTGGGCGACTTCCTCATGAGTGGGCACAACATTTTTTCGGGGCACTGGCTGGCGTCGTCGGCGGCATCGCAAATCGAGCTCACCGTGCTCGAATGGTTGCGCGAGGCGTGCGGCCTTCCCGCCACCGGTAGTGGCATTCTGGTGAGCGGTGGCTCCATGGCCAATCTGTCGGCCATCGTCGCCGCGCGTGAAGCGCGCCTGGGCGGGCACGACAGCACCGCGGTTGTGTACTGCTCCGATCAGACGCACTCCTCCATGTTCAAAGGACTGCGCATCCTGGGCTTCGGGAAGAACCAGCGTCGCGCCGTTGCCACCGACGAGCATTTCCGGTTGTCCGTTCCGGCGCTGGCGGAAGCCATCGCGCACGATCGCGCCAACGGCATGCGGCCCTTCTGTGTGGTCGCGAACGCCGGCACGACCAACACCGGTGCCATCGATCCGTTCGACGAACTCGCCGACCTGTGCGCCCGTGAAGGACTATGGCTGCACGTCGACGGGGCGTACGGTGCTGCAGCCGTATTCACCGAGCGCGGCAAGACATTGTTGCGCGGACTCGGCCGCGCCGACTCCATCACGCTCGATCCGCACAAATGGCTCTTTCAGCCATACGAGCTGGGATGTCTGCTGGTGCGTGACGCGGCCACGCTCACGAACGCGTTCAGCATGGATGACGACGACCACGCCGACTATCTCGCCGACGTGTCGCGTCATGTGCAGCAGGACGTGAACTTCTACGACCGCGGCATCCAGCTCACGCGCGGCTTCAAGGCGCTCAAGTTGTGGCTCAGCATGCGCACCTTTGGCATGGCGGAGTTCCGCCGCGGCATCGAGGTGGGCTTCGAGATGGCCGAGGAGGCCGAGCGGTTGCTGCGCGCCGACGGGCGTTGGTCCATCGTCACGCCTGCGGCTATGGGCATCGTCACCTTCCGCTGGCATGAGGAGGGGCGCTCAGCCGCTGACCTGGATGCCGTGATCGCCCGCACCGCCGACCGCATGCGCGCCGACGGCTACGCGATGGTGATGTCGACGATGCTCAAGGGCCGGCCGGCGTTCCGGCTCTGCCCTATTCACCCCGCGACGAACGCCGGGGAGATCGCCGAGACCATCCGGCGGCTCACGGCGTTCGCCGAGCAGGAGAGCGCCCAATCGACCGGGCCCGGCTGACGCGTTATCTTGTGGGTGCAGTACGCGGACGTGGCGAAATTGGTAGACGCACCAGCCTTAGGAGCTGGCGGGGCAACCCATCCCGGTTCGAGTCCGGGCGTTCGCATTCAAGCGGGAGTCGACGTAGGCCACGCCCCCCGATTCAGGCTGGCCTTTGTCAGTTGTCCCCGCGCAGTGACGCGAGCTGCGCGACCACGCGGTCTGCTGCGCTATTCGAGAACCGGAGCGCGCCACTTGCGTCGAGTACCGCATAGTTCGGGATCGTCCAAACGTGGAAAGCTCGCCCAGCGTCACCCTGGGCGTCGTAGTACGAGACACCCGCGAGACCTGCTGTTTTTGATATCGCGTCCGATTCGGGACCGCGTGCAGCACCCGAAACGATGATCAGCCGCGCCCCTTCCCTCTTCAGCGACTCCACGAGCGGCACAACGCGTGCGAGTTCGGTGCGCGAGAATGGGCAGAATGGCGACCAGAACAACACCACGGTCCTCACTCCGCCGGCCAGCGTTCGTATCGAGATTGGTTTACCTGCGGAATCGCTGACGACAACCGAATCGGGGAGCACTTCGCGGGTGGCGTCGCGCAAGAAGTAGTCGCGCAGGGTGCGGCCAGCGCGTGCGCGCGCGGCCTGCCACCGTTGTGGCCCCAAGTGCGCCACGAGTCGTGACAGCGAGTCCGACTGCGACGGCGTGGTGGTTGGATCTGCCACCACCTGCGCAAGCGGCTCGAGCGCTGCCGCTGTGTCGCCGAGTGCTAAACGAAGCGCTGCCCGTCGCATAGAGACACCGCGATTCCACCCGATCTGGGCCGCGCGATCCAACACGCGTAGTGCACCAGTCGTGTCGCCTTCCAGCTCAAGCCCCGACGCAACCTGCACGAGCACGCGCAACGCGTGTGCACTGTCGCTACGCGCCGCCTCACCGCGCGTCAGCTCTAATGGACGACGGGCCTCATCCAGGCGAAGCAGCTGCTCCGCGATGCTGGTGAGTCGCTCAATGACTTGGCGGCGAAGGGCGTCCACCTGCAGCGGTTCACTATACCACGCATCCGGCTGATTCGGCATGCTTGCGGCACGTCGGTCTGCCCAGCGCAGTAACACCGCAGCGTCCTGGGAAGTGCGCGCCAGCTGATAGCCCACGGTCCGCACAGCTTCCGTCTCGCGCGGGAGTCGTGCGGCAAGTGCTTCGAGACGTTCGAGCGCGGCGTGCGCGCTATCCGGGCGGCTTGACATCGAGGCGCGATTGAGATCCCAGACAATCCACTCTGCCGCGGTGGGATCCGTGACCACGACATCCGAGCGCGCAGCGGTAAGCACCTGTCTCGTGCGTTGCGCGCGCGCCTCACGCCAAAACGAACCGACCTGCTGAAGCTCCGCGTCATTTCGCGTATCGAACTGAACAACGTATTGCCGCATGTCCTCGATGAGTGCATTAGACGGGCGGGGGACGCGACTGAATTCGCGGTGCATCGAGAGTATGCGTTGACGATGAACTGGTATCAACGCTACTGCCGCCCCGGACAGGTTGAACCGCTCCATATAGAGAACCGAGCTCCATGCACGCGGGTCGTTCGGATAGGCCGCGGCGCGCTCGCGGGTCGTCGCAAGTGCTGCTTCCGAACTGCGACCATGGAGCTCATTGATCTTCTGCTCGAAGGCATCCCACGAAATACGCGCGGAGTCATCATACGTAAGCACCTCCCACCGCTTGCCTCCGCGGCTGTCGACGCGCGATGCATTCTCGTCCTCAACGGCGAGCGCGGCATAGACCGTCGAATCTGGCAAAACAAATGATCCGCGGAAGAGTCCGTCACGCCCGCGCTCAAGCACCGCGGCACGCCGGTAAATCGTGGCATCGGCGTATGGCCGATCCCACGGACGCCGGAAAAGCGCTCGCAGATGAAGCCGCGGCTCGCGGGCGAGCATCGCAGGCGCCACGTATTCAATATCGATGCGAGACCCGACCCTCGGTTGCGTTGTCAGCACGCGCAGTTCACCGTAAATTCCCGATGCCGAAAGCGGCGCCGACCGGCTCGTGAGCAGCAGCATGGTCACCGCCAAGATGGCGCAGGCGGCAATCGCAAAGCTACCGAGCCGCCACGATGAACGTGGCGACTGCGTGTTTTGGCCAGTGCCGACACGCATTTGAGCGAGCATTTCCTCTAGATCGGCAGCGTTCAGCGGTGATGCGCCCTCCCAGGGTGTACGGACAGCTATTGCTTCGAGGTGACGAAGTTCGTCGAGCATCTCTGCGGCGTCCGGACGAGACGAGGGTTGGTTCATCGTGTACGCTCCGAAAGAAGATCACGTAGCTGACGGATGGCGCGGAAAAGTCTAACCTCCGACGTGCCCGATCGGATGCCGAGGAGCTCGGCAACTTCCTGATGCGAGTAGCCGGCAACGACCTTGAGCAGGAATACGTCACGCAGTGGCAACGCGAGGGTGTCGACGGCATTGGAGAGGTCAAGCGCGCCGGCGATGTCCGCGCGATCGCGCAGGGTCTCAAGCGCGCGCTCTGTGGTCTCTCGCCTTCGCGACGTGCGACGACGCGCGTTGAGGGCGCTCTTCGACGTGACGCCGCGGAGCCACGCGACCGCCTCGATCTGCTCGCGGTATCCTCACGCGGCGAATGCTAGGCCCGCGAAAACATCTTGTACGACATCCCGACCATCTTCCACCGAGCCGGTGATACGCGCGGCGAGCGCCACCAACATCGGCGCGTGGCGACGGAAGAGCGGCTCGAGAGCTGACTCGTCGCCGCTCTGCAAGCGTTGGATGAGCGACACGTCTGGCTCCGGATCGCCGGCGCTTGGTTCGGTGGTGAGCCGGGGGACCGCGCGAATGAGAGACTCGTGGGTAAGGGGCACACTTCTAATGGTCATCAGAATGCCGCGATCTTACGTGCATCGCAAAACTTCATGCCATTCCGCGCACAGACCTCGCGGCACCGCACGCAAACGCCTGTTGGAACGACTTCAACCTCGAAAGCGTCGCGCACCTGCCACCCCCTTGTGAACGGCCATGGATTCCGGACCGGCGACCCATGAGGATACATTCCTGAGCGCCCAAGACGAACATTTACGTTAGATTTGTCTACCCTTATATTATTTAGAGTTACCTATAACAACCCAAAATGCCGAACGTAACACCACCGACTCCTTCTGCGGTTAAGCGCGCCCTCGAGCGCCTCGGCGCCGATGTCAGCGAGGCCCGCCGGCGCCGCCGCCTGCCAATGGACGTGGTGGCCGACCGCGCGCTCACAACCCGGCAGACGGTGTCCCGGATCGAGCGCGGCGACCCCCGGGTAGCCATGGGGACGTGGGCCAGCGTGCTCTTCGCGCTCGGGCTCGCCAACCGCTTGGGAGAGCTGGCCGCGCCGGCCGGCGACCGCGAGGGGCTGGCGCTGGAGGCCGAACGCCTGCCCAAGCGCGTTCGACTGCCCCGGACGGATCGAGGGAATCCATGAGCGCGCCGACCGCCTACGTTTACATCGACATGGACGGGGCGCCGCGTTTGGTCGGGCGCCTGTGCGTCACCGCGCATCGCGGCCGCGAGACCGCGACGTTCCAGTACGACGACACCTGGATCGCGAGCGAAGACAGCTTCGCCCTCGAACCGGCGCTGTTGGTGTCCCGTGCCCCGCACTACGCCGGTGAGGATCGGCGCATGTTCGGCGCGCTCGGCGATTCCGCGCCCGATCGCTGGGGGCAGACGCTCCTTCGCCGCGCCGAGCGCCGACAGGCGAAAGCCGAGGACCGTGCCCCACGCGCCCTGCGCGAGGTCGACTTTCTGCTCGGGGTCACGGACAGCGTCCGGCAAGGCGCCTTGCGACTCGCGCTAACGGAAGGGGGCCCGTTCGTGGCGCCTGAACGACCAGCGGGGGTCCCACCGCTCGTCGAGCTCCCGGCGCTGCTCGCCGCATCCGATCGATATCTGTCCGACCAGGAAACCGCTGAGGATCTGCGCCTCCTGCTCGCCCCGGGATCGTCGCTCGGCGGTGCACGTCCCAAGGCGTCTGTGCGTGACACGAACGGCACCCTGTTGATCGCCAAGTTTCCCAGGCGGGAGGAGGACGATTATCGGGTGGTCGCGTGGGAGGCGGTGGCCCTGCAGCTCGCCCGCGACGCTGGTATTCGGACGACGGAATCGCGCCTGGATCGGGTCGCCGACCACGACGTGTTGCTCGTGACGCGCTTCGACCGCCAGGTGACCGACCGCGGCGTACGTCGGATTCCCTACCTCTCCGCCATGAGCATGCTGGGCGCGGTGGACGGCGAGCGGAGGAGCTACGTGGAGATCGCGGACGCGCTGCGTGCGCACGGCGCCGCTGCTGCGCAAGATCTGGCCGAACTGTGGCGGCGCATTGTGTTCTCGGTGCTCATCTCCAACACCGATGACCATCTGCGCAATCACGGGTTTCTTTACACGGGCGCCACGGGTTGGAGGCTATCGCCGGTATTCGACGTGAACCCGGTGCCGACGGACATCAAGGATCGGGTGCTTTCGACGGCGATTGGAGTCGAAGGAGACCCCACGGCTTCGCTGGACATTGCCTTTGAGGTAGCGCCGCAGTTCGGATTGAAAGCGACCCATGCAAAGCGAATTGCGGCCGAGGTGGGGGTCGCTACGGCCCGATGGGGCGCCGTGGCGACGCGTTTCGGAATTGCCGCATCGGAGATCGAGCGTATGCGCTCGGCGTTTGAGCATGAGGACTCGAGGACCGTTGCGCTTTTGGCGCATTAGTCGAACACGACGAACAAACACTCCCAAAGGCGACATGCGACATTCACGTGGTCATTGTCGTTGATCACCTAGCGCCTTCAGAAGCAGTGCGGAGCGTAATTTTACTACCGTCAATCAAGCCGACTCCCAGTGACTACAATCGAACCGTGGGTTTGCCCAAGCGGGGCGCACAATGCGCGCCAGCTTCAGCTCGATCACCCAGAGGCAATGCGTGCGATCACTGAGCTCGATCGCGTCGGACACGAAATACTGTCGAGATGCGGGGATACACCACGTGATACTCCGAAGGACAGTGAGAAGCAGGGAATCAACACGCCGGTGTCCGATCCACTTGAGTGGCTGGTCGGGGTCGCGCTGCTCCGAAAAACAGTATCTGCGTTTGGCGGACTTCGCGCCTTGATTGAGGGTGCATCACTCGACCCGGCTAAGTCGGTATGCCGCACGATCTTCGAGCTATGGCTTGCGACACGATGCTACGCGTATGGCGCAACGCCAAGCATCTATGCCGATACGCCGCCCCTGGCATCGGAGCGAGTGGCACGTAGCCGCTACTACTACGTCGCCGCACAACGACGCGCATTACGATCGCGTGCGCTCATTCTCTCTCCGCGTAGCCCATATCGCCCGGCGGACTTATCCTCGCTCGACGCCCTTGAAGCCGAGCTGACGACACAACTCAACACGCTTCGCAGCGACTTCCCTGCAGAGTGGGCCTACTTCGGCGACATCACACCTGCGCGACTCATCGACACTGGGCGCTTCGATGATGAGCCGGCGTGGTATACGCCATCATTCTCCTCCACACCGGTACATAGCATTCGCGACTTGGCTTATGCCTTTGGCTACCCTTGGGAGTACGATACCATCTATGATCTGTTCTCTGGCCAAGTACACCCTCGTGGCTGGGCTGCAGACCTAGAAATCGAGGAAGACGGCGTCAGCGTGCTGCACCCGCGCAATCCTGAAGCCTTTCCGTTAGTGGCATTCTATGGAACCTCTTGGCATCTAATGTCGCTTCTGGCTGCCGCATGCATTCACGCGCCGGGTGCACTGCCGACGCTGCGCGCGTTTGAACACGACTGGAGACCCCATCTTCGGGCGCTCAGCCCGGTTGCCGCCTTGCTGCGATTGGCCTAGCGGCGTAGATCGCAGCTGGGTGTCTGGCCCCGCGGTTGAGGCGATTTTGTCGGCCAAAGCCTGTCGCACAAACTGTTGCACCGCCCTGACCGCTCCTGACCCCTCCTGCCCTCTTACGCCCTCTCGACCGACGCCCCACTATCCCTAGCGAATCAGCCTTAGGAGCTGGCGGGGCAACCCATCCCGGTTCGAGTCCGGGCGTTCGCATTGAGACCTTTGACTCATGGTGTCAGCACGGGACGGTCGCGTACGGTCCGCGCCCAAGAACGAACGAACTCGCACTGCTCGGTCGTCTCCGGCGCCGTGCGCTGCCGGTGCGGCGCGAGTGACGCCTTGGGCGTGGCGCGCCACAAGCGATTCACTTCGGCGAGCGCGTCTTCCACCTCCCAGCCAGCGCGTATCAGGATCGCGGCGGTCACCATCCCGGTGCGCCCTACGCCACCCCAGCAGTGCACGGCCACGAGTTCGCCCGATCGCATGCGGGTTACCAGTGCGTTGATCATGCAGTCGAACGCATCGATGGAGACGGGGATGCTGACGTCGCGAATCGCAAAGCGCTCGCGTGTCGGACGCCAGGCACCATCCGGTGTCCACTCCGTGAGTTCCCCCGGCTCGGTGAGATCGACGACGTGGGTCACGCCGAGCGCCGCGAGAACAGTGCGCTTGTCACGGGCGAGGATGGCGTCCTCAGGATGGTGTGGGTACTCGCAGGCAACGAGAGGCAGCGTGGGGAGCCGGTAGTAGTTCAGTAGCGTTGCGGGCATGATTTCTACGAGGCTCGTGTGTTGGATGCCGGCCGCCGCGTTCGCCGCGTGTCGGCCTCCAGAAGGCGCAGCACCCGCGCATCGAGACCAAGCGTCGTCATGAACGCGATTTCGTCCGCCTGATGCTCGTAAAGTTTCTCCTCGGGCTTCTTCACCTCGACGAAGCGGGGCGACTCGGAACGTCCGTTATCACGCACCACATACAGGAATAGATCAGGGACGCCCGGGTTGGCATGACGTGCCTCGTCGGCGTGCCGCTCCACGAGCTGTGTCAGATTCGACGTCCCGAGGACGGTGATCAGCGCGTGCACGGCCGCCGCATGTGGCACGGCGGGTGGTCTCCCGCTTCGCTCGTCCGCCTGCGGCGTCACTCGAGCCTTCGCGATGGCCTGCTCGATGTCTGCGACAGAATGGTGCCGCCAGCTGGCGATGTCGGGACCAAGGATGGTCGGCAGGGTCCGCCAGATGCCCGGTGGCAACCGGGTGCCCGAATACGTTCGCCCAGGCCGGGACCGTCGCCGCCAGCGGACGAGAACGACCTCCTCGGGGATCTCTCGGCGTAACGTCGCCTGGTCGGCCGGTGTCCCCGGCGGATCGACGTCGTACTTCACACGGACCCCTTCCTTCAAACGGTTCCGGACAACACGGCTGATACGAAGGGATCGTAGACGCTGTGGAATGTTCGTGCGGCTTGGCATGTCGCTCCAGTGCGGGGGGCATGGCATTCAAAACGGCGGGCGAAATGAATGCGCCATGTCTCGGTCGGCTCGCAAGATCTGGTGGCGGGCGGAGCATGCCGCTATTCGCGCGCTCACGTGCACGCGTGCGTTCCTGCTTCAGTAGTCCGGCTTGACGGCGGGCGTGGCCTGTCGCACAATCCGTTGCCTCTTGCTGTGCACTCCTGAACCATCCTGCCATCTCTGGCGAAACCGCCTCCAGAGCTGGCAAGACAACCCATCCTGGTTCGAGTCCGGGCGTTCGCATGTGAGTGGGGAAATGGCCAAAACACCGAGCGTCTGCGCGCGGCTTCAGCTGATCGAGTCACGAGCGCAACAGCTTCCATCGAAGAGCCGTTGAACGAACCATCCGACGATGAACAGCGTGTAGCGAAGGCGGCGCGGGTCTTCCCGTGCGCCCAGTGTGGTGCGTCGCTCGCCTTCGAGCCCGGCATCAGCCGGCTAGTCTGTTCCGCCTGTCGCGCGGTGAACGAACCGCCCGCGGTCACCGACGCCGAGCGCGCCGACGCGCTGGAAGAGCTCGACTATCTCGCGCAGCTGCGCCAGCAGGCGAGCGTTGAGCCGGAGCTCGGCCGTCAGCTCGTAGAGTGTCCGCAGTGCGGTGCGCGCACGGAACTGGGTGACCATGTCGTCGCCGACCGCTGCGCATTTTGTGCGACCTCGCTCGTGTCCGTGGCGGCGCACGAGGGGCGACAGATCCGGCCTCGTGGTGTGGTGCCGTTTGCGGTGGAGCAGTCGCGCGCCCAGGAGACGTTCCGGCAGTGGATCGCTGGGCGCTGGTTTGCGCCGAATGCCCTCAAACGCACCGTGACGAACCTCGAGCGCGTACGTGGCGTGTACTTGCCGTGCTGGACGTTCGACGCCCGGACCACCAGTCACTACGTTGGACAGCGCGGCGTTGACCGGCAGGTGCAAGAAACCAGCACCGACTCGTCGGGCAAAACCGTGGTCGTGACGCGGACGGTCACGGACTGGTACCCGGCGTCCGGCGTCGTCACCCTGACATTCGACGACACGCTGGTGCCGGCTTCGCACAGCCTGCCCGACAAACTCGAGAGCGTGCTCGCCGACTGGGACATCACCGCGCTCGTACCGTTCGCCAGCGATTACCTGGCCGGCTTCACGACCGAAGCGTACCAGGTCGGCCTCGAGCCCGCATTCGAGGAGGCCAAGGCGCAGTTCGGCGCGGGCATTATCGCGGCGGTGCATCAGGACATCGGAGGCAATCACCAGCGTGTGCACGACGTGACCACGCGCTACGATGACGTCACGTTCAAGCACATCCTTTTGCCGGCCTGGATCTGCTCCTACCGCTTCGGCGACAAGTCATGGTGCGTCGTCGTGAACGGACAGACCGGTGCAGTGCGCGGCGATCGCCCGTGGTCGATCGTCAAGCTCACGCTTGCCGCGCTGGTGGTATTGGCCATTGTCGCGGTACTGGTGGTGCTCAATCAGCAGCAATAGCAGGACGCGATGGTCGCGGTCACCGACGACCTACTGATGAAGGGTCGTCGGTGGGATGCGCCCAGCCGGCGGTGGCCAGCTAGCGTGGTGCCTACATTTTCGGCGCGATATCCGTGTTGTTGATGTCCCGAATGATCTTCCAGCTACCGTCGCGCTGCTTCTTCCACACGGTGAGGTACTTGATCGTATCGACGGCCAGCTTGGCGCCTTTGGGCCCCGCCTCCAAAGTCATCGTTCCCGACTCGATCGCCACGTCTCCCTCGACGACGACATCCGTGGTCGCCTGCAGGAAGTTCTTCATGTCCATCGACTGGAACATCCCCTTCATGCCGGCGTCGATGGCTGCTTTTCCCACCATCGCTTTCATGCCGGGCATCATCACGACGGCGTCGTCGGCATAATTCGCGATCATGGCGTCGGCGCTGCCCGTGTTGAAGCCCTCCGCGCCGCGCTTGTTCGCGGAATCAATGGCGGCTCGTACGGCGACCGGATCGGCCGTGGCGGCGACGGCGGCAGGCGCTGCGGCGCTGTCTGTTTTGGCGGCTTCACCACCACCATTGCAGGCGCTCAACCCCATCACCACGCCCACGACCAAGAGTTCTCGTCGCATCAGTAGCATCTCCATTTGAGGGAACCGCTCTGCCCTTCTGGTGAAGGGTACATCGTACCAATCCGGCCGTCGTTGGGCGGTGAAGCCCCCCGACGACCGTAACGGGAATGTACGATCGCCGCTACTGACCCGCCACGACTCGCCCGTGTTGAGCCGCCATGGCGGCCGACGTGCATATGGAGCGGCCACGCATTCTCCAAGGCCGCGCCCTCGAGACTGGCGACCGCGCTTACGCTCATGCATACTCGCTGCTCAACGAGTCGTCAGCGCTCTCCTCTGCACGAGCATTCCGGACCATGCAGGTTCGCCCGTTTTTCCCTGCTTCCACACTGGTATCGCTGGGTCTGCTGTTCCTGCTTCCGACAGTGATACAGGGGCAACGAGCGACCATGACAACAGAACCGCCGTTTGACGTCCTGATCACGCGCGGTCAGGTCATCGACGGCACGGGAACGCCCGCCCGTCGGGCCGACGTGGCGGTGCGGAATGGGCGCATCGTCCGCGTTGCCGCTCGCGTCACGGGATCGGCGCGAGATACCATCAACGCGACGGGGCTGATTGTCGCGCCCGGTTTCATCGATCCGCACGCGCACATCAGCGCCATTGCCGAACAGCCGGACGCCGAGAACTTCTTGCGGCAAGGCGTCACCACGATCTTCAACTCGCTGCACAGTCTCGACCAGCCCTATCCGCTGCGCGCGTTTCTCGATACGCTGCGCATCGCCCCCAATACGCTCTGGACCGCGGGACACACGTGGGCGCGCAAGCGGGTCATGGGGACGCAGAACCGCGCCGCCACCGCCGCAGAACTCGACAGCATGCGTGCGCTTGTCTCGCGAGCCATGGATGACGGCGCCTTTGGCCTCGGCACAGGGCTCGAATACATCCCGGCCGTCTATGCACCGCCAGAGGAGATTGTCGCGCTCGCACAGGCCGCCAAACGCCCCGGCTCGTTGTACGTCACGCATTTGCGCGATGAAGGAGTGGCGCTCGAACTCGCGCTGGCCGAAGCCATCGATGTCGGACGGCGCTCGCAGCAGCCCGTGCATGTGAGCCACCTCAAGAGCACCGGCAAGGCCAACTGGGGCAAGAGCACCGCAGTCTTGGCCGGCTTCGATGCGCTCAATGCGCGCGGCGCTCGCATTTCGTTCGACGTGTATCCGTACAACGCCTACAGTACCTACTCCGACGTCCTCTTTCCCGGTTGGGTATTGGCCGACGGGCAGGACTCCGTGAGTGCCAGACTGCGCAACCCAGCGTTGCTCACGCGCCTGCGCCGGGAAATGCGCGGCATCTTCGAAGCGCAAACCGGTGGCACCGCCGGCAGTGTGCGCTTTCGTACAATGCCCACGTCGCCGGAGTTCGCGGGCAAGACGTTGGCGGAGTACCTCACGGCGCGCGGCCAGCCAGTATCTCTCGACGCAGCCATCGAGGCACTCATCGCCTTGCAGCGAGACGGCGGCTTTACCGCAATCGTAGAGGCGATGAACGAGCGCGATATCGAAGCGTTTCTCACTCACTCGGCCTCCATGGTCTCTACCGATGGTGATCTGGTCACCCCGGGCAAAGGCTTCCCGCATCCCCGTAGCTACGGCGCCTTTCCGCGCGTGCTGTCGTACTACGTCAAGCAGCGGAAGATCATGAGCCTTGAAGCGGCCATTGCGAAGATGACCACGGTTCCCGCGCGCGCGCTTGGACTCGGCGATCGCGGGGTCGTCCAGCAGGGAAAGGTCGCAGACCTCGTGCTATTCGATCCCGCGAGCTTTGCCGACAAGGCCACGTACACCGATCCTCATCATTACGCCGAGGGCGTGGTCCATCTGTTCATCAACGGCCAAGCGGTCATTCGCGACGCAAAAATGACCGGTGCCCGCCCCGGCAAAGCGCTGAGACGGGCACCCTAGCCTGCCATACTACGCGCCCAGTTCAGGGCATGCGCGATAGCAGCAGGTTCGTCATGCGGCCGCCGGGGCCAATGCTCACGTTCATGCGCACGTCACCAGTGGCAAAGCGCGCGCGATACACGAAGGTGCGATCGTCGCCTTCCACCCCGGTCGCGAGTACCTCGAGGGCCGTGAGTGCCCCCAGCGGCTGGAGAAGCCGAGCATAGCCGGCACTCATGCGTGGCACGAGCGTCGTGCGCACGAACTCGAAGTCGGCCAACGCCAGCTCGCCGCGCGTGATCTTTGCCAGCACGGTCTTGAGATACGCCGTCACTTCTGGCGCACGATCCGGGAGCGCCACGGTAGGTAGCGGCGCAGTGATGAGCGCCGAGTCGACGGCCCCAGCCAAACGTGCGGTGATGATGGGCGGCAGATTGGCACTCGAATTGGTCAGCACGACCACCGCCACGTCGCTGGGCTCATAGCGCGACAGCTGCGTGCGGAACCCCTGCCACGAACCGCCATGCTGCAGTACACGCTGACCATTGAGCTGTTCGAGGAACCATCCGTAGCCGTAGCTCTGCGGGTTGCCACTGGTGAGTCGCACGGGCGAAAGTATTTGCTCCCAGCTGCTCTTGCTCAGCACCCGTCGGTCGCGCACCGCGGCGTTCCACGCGACCATGTCACGCAGACTCACGAGCATGGAACCGTCGGCGGTGGTATTGAGCGATGGAGAGACCCACTCCTGATGCAGATACGCACCGTCCTGGACGCGATAACCGGACGCCCGTTGGGCGACGATCTCGGCTTCGGTAATGATGCGAATGGTGGGCATCCCCGCCGGCGTGAAAATGCGCGCACGCAAATACTCCCAGTACGGACGCCCCGTCACCTTGCTCATGATCACGCCGAGCAAGACGTAGCCCGTATTGGAGTAATTCCAGCGACTCCCCGGCGGAAACTCCGGCGTAAGCGCATACGCCATGTTCGCCAGCTGTGCTTCGGTGAAGTCGCGCCGGTAATCCATTGTGGCGCTGGTGTAGTCGGGAATGCCGCTGGTGTGCGACAGCAGATGGCGGATCTTGATCCCCTGCCAGGCGGCGGGTGCCTCCGGCAAGTACGTGCGAATGGAGGAATCGAGTGCGACACGATTCTCTTCCACTAACGCCATGATGCCGGCGGCAGTGAACATCTTGCCCATGGAGCCCGACAGGAACATCGTCTCGTTGGTGACGGGCCGTTGCTGCTCCATATTGGCCAGCCCGTAGCCCTTGCTCATGAGCACGCGGTCGCCGCGCACGATCGCCACCGCCATTCCGGGAATGCGCTGCCGCTCCATTTCGTCGCGCGCAATGGCATCGATGGCCGCTTCGTTGAAGGCCAGACCGCCGCGCGGCGCCTCGTCGCTCCGCCACCACGGCGACGGTAGCGCCGCAACCTTGGGGGCGACCTGATCGAGCGTTTCGGCGTCGTAGAGCGCGCCACCCTTCATCACCCATCGCACCGCACTGCTGTTGCGAATGTCACTCAATGGGTCGCGGTCGAGCACCACCAGATCGGCCAACTTACCCGGTTCAAGACTCCCGATGTCCGCGTCGAGCCCGATCGCCTCGGCGCTGTTCAACGTGGCAACGCGAAGCACCTCGAGCGGACGCATCCCACCCTGCGCGAGCAGGCGCATTTCCCAATGCACTTGAAGCCCCTGCATTTCGCCGTGGCCACCGAGCGCCACTTTGCCACCGGCGCGAAGAATCGCGGTCGCGCCCGCCGACGTCTCCTTGTCGTTGTAGTCTTCGTCGGGGAAGGCCAACAGGCGCGTGGCCGTGCGCGCATAGAGCTCGCTGCGCGGAAAGAAGCGCGACAGCTTGGGATCGTCAAAGGGCCGCTCCTGCGCCAGCAACCGGTACACCGGCAGTGCGCCGCCGAATGACACGAGCAGCGTAGGTGTGTAGTGGATTCCGCTGCGCGCCATGAACTGCACGACATCGTCGTGCAACGGCGCGTTGGGGAACGCGTGCTCGTTGCCATAGAACCCATCGAGCGCGTGCGTGAGGTCCATCTTGGTGTCGGCACCGCCCTCAGTGGTGGGCAGTAGGCCAAGCTCACGGCTCGCCTGCACCACCCACTGCCGCTGCTGACGATTCCCCACCATGTAGCTTTTGATGAGGTGCGTGCCGTATTCGTCGCGATATCTCTTGAGTGTGAGCCGCACGTCGTCGAGCGACTTGAAATCGGTTTCCGCAAACACGCCGGGGCCGGTACTGAACACCCGTGGGCTGGCGAGTCCCGCCACTTCCACCAGATCGGCGTACGCAAAGATCTCCGCGCTCGTTTGCGGATCGCGCACAGTGGTCACACCGTACGCGAGATTGGCGTACATGGATGGCGTCTCTGGTTCCAGCAGCTCACGGCGGTATTGCCAGTGCGCGTGAATGTCCACGATACCCGGCATGATGGTCTTGCCGCTGACGTCCACAATGCGTGCCGTGGACGGGAAGGTCACCGTCCCCCGTGCACCAACCGCGGCGATGCGGCTATCCGCGACGATGACATCGGCGTTCTCGATGATCTCGTCGCCCTTCATGGTGATGACCCTGGCGCCTCGCAGCACTGTCGTACCACGCGATACGACACGCGGCGCGGTCACCGCCAGCGATTGCGACGTGACCGCACTGCCCGCTGTCACGTCGCGCTGGTGCAGCGTGGCGCCGGTCACCCACGCCACCGTGTGTCCGCGCGGTGCCCAGGCGAGCGAAGTCACCGTAGGCCCGGAGATATCGGGTACCCCTCCGAGCGCGAGCAGCTGCGGATCGGCGGCTTTACCCGGCACGCTGTCGCGTGCCATCAATGGCACCGTCCACACGCGATCGCCCGCGAGCACCGCCACATGGCGGCCATCGGGACTCACCCGAAGCTCCGTACCAACCGGCGAGCCGGCTGGCCCCGAGAGCCCCGTCACCCGCGCGTGGACCCGGCGATCGAGCCCGGCCGTGGTCGTCGAAACCAAACCGGTTGGAGCGCTGAACCAGAGGCGGCCGGTGTCGCCGGCGAAGTGCGGGTGACGCATGCCCGCGGCACGCACCACGGTGCGCGTGGCGCCGCCCTGCGCACTCACCTGCACGATCATCGCATCGGTTGGTAGCGGAACCGGCTGCGCCCGCGCTGTACTCGCCGGCGCGCGAACGGCGTACAGCGCGCGGCCATCGGGAGTCCAGACGGGATCGATCCAGTACGCGCTGTCGCTGGTGAGTCGCACCGGCGCGCCGCCAGCGGCTCGCACCTTGTACAACGCGCCGCCTGCCGGGCCCCACGTCACGTAGGTAATCCACTGCCCGTCTGGTGACCACGCGGGCATGAACGCCCGTGCGGCACCGGTCGTAAGCGCACGCGGGACGCCACCTCGCGCCGCCCGCACGAACAGCTGGCCGAACATGGAGAACGCCACGCGCCCATCGACGGAGATGGCGGGCTGCTGCGCAAAGCGGCCACGCACCGAATCGTCCGTGATGCGCCGCGGAGCGCGCAGTGGTTCGGGAAGTTCGGCGCTGACCTCTGCGCGAAACGGGATGATCACATCAACACCCGTCGCCACTTCGATGCGGTGCAGATGCCCGCTATACGCAACGACGACCGCGCGATCGTCCGGAGTAAAGGCGTATCCCGGCATGACATCGCGCGAGGCCCGCGACTCGAGCTCATTGCGCTCGAGTGGCCATGCCAGCCAACGCTCGGTTTCCGTAGCGAGATCACGGACACGCAGCCCGGTACGCCCACGGCTCTGCGCCATGTACGCGAGCGTGCGACCATCATGCGAAAGGACCGGCGCCATGGCCGACGGCTCCTGCAGCACCACGGGCTCGTCGACCCCACTCGCCAGATCACGACGCATGACCACACTCGACGCGCCAAGACGGCTGCCGTACGGACGCGGCGTCACTGCGGTGTAGTACAGTGACATACCATCGCGTGATGCGTGGGCCGAATATGGTCCAGGTCCCGGTGACGACACGAGCGGGGCCGCCGGCCCGTTGGCGTTGCCGATGACTTTGCTCCCCTGCCCCGACTGCACGTCGAAGCGCCAGAGGTCGGCGGTACGCCCCTCGACCACCGTGGCGTAAATGAACCGCCCATCGGCCGACCACGCCGGTGACAACATGAGTGCCCGCGGCATCCCGCTCACCGCTCGTGCCCCGCTTCCGTCGGCGGCAGCAACCCACACGTTGTCGCTGCCGCTCGCGTCGCTGATGAACGCGATCTGTTTTCCGTCGGGCGAATAGCGCGGTTGCGACTGAAACGCAGGACCACGCTGAATGGCGCGCGCTTCTCCGCCTGCGGTGGAGACGGCGTACAGGTCGCCGAGCAGCTCGAACACGATGCGCGTTCCATCGGGCGCCACGTCGAGTGACATCCATGTGCCTTCGGTCGTGGAGAAGGACACGGTGCGCTGCGCCTGCAGCGCCGACGAGAGGAGCACACTCGCCAGGATCGCCACGGCACAGGACAAACGCGGGCGACCTTTAGGCGAGATGCGACACATAGTGAACCTCATGACGGACGATCACTCCGGGCGAATCGTGCGAGGCGGAACAGGGAGATGTCGTGCGATGTGCGGTCGTGCTGGACCAGATCGGCGCAGATCTCTCCGATCACCGACGAAAACTTGAACCCGTGCCCTGAACACGGAGATACGAGCAGCACCTGCGGCGCCGATCGCGCACGATCGATGATGAAATGCTCGTCGGGCGTATTGGTGAACAGACAGGTGGTACTTTGGCGCATGGCGCCATTGGCCTGCGGGAAATAGCGCGCGACCGCCTGACGCAGCGTGTCTTCATCGCGGGGTGACACGTCGCGAGTCATCGAATCAGGGTGCACCCGTTCGGCGTGATGGTGATAACAGCCGATCTTGAAACCGGGGACGCCATACTCCGGGAAGCCGTAGTAGCGCCCCTCGGCGGCATCGAGCACGAATACGGGGAAGCGTGACGGGGCGAACGCGTCGGGCTGAGCAATGTCGAACCAGCCGAGCACCTGTCGCTCGGGCGAAAGCACGGGGGCGAGCTCGGGCGCCAAGTCGGCCATCCACGGGCCTGCCGACAACACGACCTGCCCGGCCGTGTACTCCCCGGCGCTCGTGCGGACGCGCACGCCGCCGTGCTCCGGTACGACATCGAGCACCCGGGTGTTGGTGAGCACGGTGGCGCCGGCTTGAATGGCGCGAGCCGTGTGCACGGCGATGCATCGTTCGGGGGTCACGAAGCCGGCATCGGACTGATAGACGGCCATGGCGTTCTCCGCCGGCACCCATCCCGGGAAGCGCGTGGCAAGGCCACGAGCATCAAGGATTTCGTGCGCCAGCGCGTGCTCCCGACAGCTGCGAAGCGAGCCTTCGAACACCTCGCTCCCTGCCCAGCCGACATCCAGCCCCCCCGTCACGTGCAACAGCGGCTCATCGAGCCCGGTCTCGAGGTCGCGCCACAGCGCGAAGGCCCTGTGCAGCAGTGGCACGTACGACGGGTGCTCGAAGTACGCCAGGCGGATGATGCGCGTGAGGCCGTGCGAGGAGCCATGACTGTGGCCTGGCTTGAACTGCTCGAGGGCCAGGACCCGGAGACCGCGGGCGGCCATGTGGTAGGCCGCGGCGCTCCCCATCCCTCCCACACCAACCACGATGACGTCGTACGCTGTGGACATTGCCGGACACTTGGACGTGAGGGAGCGGCACCGCCGGGAGACAGCCATCCCAGGGTGGCAGCGTCGAATACGCTGAGTTTGGCCCGAAATTACGTCCCGGAAGAGAAAAAACCATGAAGAAGAGGGGATTTTCCTTCTTGCCGAGCAGCGGTCCGGAACACATGCTAGCGATTGCCAGCCTATCCCTCCCCAGGAGCACCGCATCATGGCAGCGACAGATGTGTCCGACCCGAACTACTATCACCGGGTTGTTGATTGCCAGTGGGCCTGTCCGGCTCACACCAACGTTCCCGGCTACATTCGCCTCATCGCCCAGGGCAAGTACACCGAGAGCTACCTCCTCAACCGCGAGTCGAATGTCTTTCCGGGGATTCTCGGTCGAGTGTGCGACCGCCCCTGCGAGCCAGCGTGTCGGCGCGGGCGAGTTGAGGAAAAGCCCGTCGCCATCTGTCGCCTCAAGCGTGTCGCAGCCGACCACCGCGACGAGATCACGTCGTTCCTCCCCAAGGCGCCCGCCGTCAAGAACGGCAAGCGCGTGGCGCTCATTGGTGCCGGTCCGGCCTCGCTGACGGTCGCCAACGACCTGCTGCCGCACGGCTACGACGTCACGATCTATGAAAAGAATGCGCAGCCCGGTGGGCTCATGCGCATCAACATCCCGTCGTTTCGTCTCCCCGCACAGGTGCTCGACGAAGAGTGCGGCTATGTGATCGACATGGGCGCTCACATGCGCTACGGCACGCCGGTCGCGTCGCTCAAGGCGCTGCTCGACGAAGGCTACGATGCGGTGTTCATCGGAAGCGGCGCGCCCAAGGGGAAAGAGCTCGATATTCCCGGTCGGTGGGATGCGCCCGATCAGGTGTTCATCGGCATCGACTTCCTTGCCAACGTGCACTTCAAGCACATCGAACAAGTTGGGCCCCGCGTCATCATCATCGGGGTGGGCAACACCGCCATGGACTGCTGTCGAACCTCCAAGCGTCTTGGCGCCACCGACGTGAAGGTCATCGCGCGCCGCGGCCGGAAGTTCTTCAAGGCGTCACCGTGGGAGCTCGAAGACGCCGAAGAAGAACAGGTGGAGATCATCGAGAACCACGCCCCCAAGCGCATGGTCGTCGAGAACGGCAAGCTGGTGGGGATGGAGTTCGAGGTCCTGCAGTGGACCGAAGACGCCAACGGCAAGCAGTCGAGCACGGTGCTGAGCACCGTGATCATCCCGTGCGACCAGGTCATTCTCGCGATCGGACAGGACAACGCGTTCGAGTTCGTCGAGCGCGACATCGGTGTGGAGTTCGACGCCAAGGGCATGCCGGTGGTGAACAAGCAGACGCACCAGAGCACGCACCCGAAAGTGTTCTTCGGTGGTGATGCCGCCTGGGGCCCGGAAAACATCATCTGGGCGGTCGCGCACGGACACGCCGCCGCCATTTCCATCGATCTCGCCTGTCATCAGCGCGATGCAGTCGCCGACCGTCCGCCGTACGGCATGACGCTCGTGAGTGCCAAGATGGGCATGCACTCGTGGGCGTACGACAACGACTACGAAAGCAGCAAGCGTGCAAAGATGCAGCACGAGGAGCTCACGAAGCGCTTCAAGGATCTCGACACCGAAGTGGAGCTCGGCTTCACGGCCGAGCAGGTCGCTACAGAAGTGGGTCGTTGCCTCAACTGCGACATCCAGACGCACTTCACCGCGTCGACATGCATCGAATGCGATGCGTGCGTCGACATCTGCCCCACCAACTGTCTTACCATCACCACCAACGGTACGCCGATCGACGAATTGCGCACGCGCCTCTCGGCGCCGGCGCTCAATACGTCGCAGGACATCTACGTCTCCGATGCGCTACCGCAAACCAAGCGCATCATGGTGAAAGACGAGGACGTCTGTCTCCACTGCGGCCTCTGCGCCGAACGCTGCCCCACGGCCGCGTGGGACATGCGCCTTTTCGACCTCAAGAAGCCAATGGCGGGCATGTTCGCCGGGATGGCCAGCGTATGAGCGGCATCAACGATTTCGCGTTCAAGATCGGCACCGTCAACGGTACGGGATCAGCCAGTGCCAACGGTCTGCTCATGCAGGCGATCTTCCGCATGGGGATCCCCGTCACGGGCAAGAACATCTTCCCGTCCAACATTCAGGGACTGCCCACCTGGTACGAAATCCGGGTGAGCAAAGACGGCTACACGGCACGTCCCAGTGAAGTCGATCTCGTCGTCGCGCTCAACCCCGCGACCTACGCCAAAGATGTCGCCACCGTGCGCCCCGGCGGGTTTCTCGTCTACGATTCCTCGTGGCCGCTCGAACCGGATCTCGTACGCGAAGGCATCACCATTCTTGGCATCCCGTTCGGCAAGCTCTGCGTCGACAACTTCCAGGGGGACCGCGACCGCACGCTGCTGCGCAACATCGTCTACGCTGGCGCACTCGCGGCGCTGCTCAGTATCGACATGGATGTCGTCGGTACGATGCTCGCCGAGAAGTACGGCAAGAAGCCCAAGTTGCTCGACTCGAACCACAAGGCCATCAAGCTCGGCTACGACTACGCGCAGGAGCACTTTGCCTGTCCGCTGCCGTTCCACCTTGAGAAAATGGACGCGACCAGCGACTCCATTCTCATCGACGGCAACACGGCCTGTGCATTGGGCGCCGTGTACGCGGGGGCGACGGTCGGTGCGTGGTATCCCATCACGCCGGCAACGGCACTCATGGAACAGTTCAAGGCGTTCTGTGAGAAGTTCCGCGTGGACAAGGACACCGGCGTGCACAACTACGCCATCCTGCAGGCCGAAGACGAGCTGGCTGCCGCCGGTATCGTGATCGGCGCTGGCTGGGCCGGTGCGCGGGCCTTCACGAACACATCAGGCCCCGGTATCTCGCTCATGCAGGAATTCATCGGGCTGGCGTACTACACCGACATTCCCGCCGTCTTCTTCGACGTGCAACGTTGTGGACCGGCGACGGGCATGCCCACACGCACGCAGCAGGCCGACCTGCTTTCGCTGGCGTATGCCTCACACGGCGACACCAAGCACCTCGTGCTCTTCCCCGCCAACCCGGGCGAAGCGTTCGAGATGGCGGTACAGAGTTTCGACTTGGCCGAGCGCTATCAGACGCCGGTTTTCGTAGCCACCGATCTCGACATCGGCATGAACGACTGGATGGTCAAGCGCTTCCAGTGGGACGACAGTTATCGCCCCGATCGCGGCAAGGTGCTCGATGCCGCTGCACTGGAGAAGCTGCCCAAGTTCTCGCGGTACCTCGACGTGGACGGCGATGGCATCGCCGCCCGCACACTCCCGGGCGTTGGCGGCAAGGGCGCGTACTTCGTGCGTGGATCTGGGCACGACAAGCACGCGGCGTACACCGAAGACTCCGATGCCTATCAGGAGCTCGTCGACCGGCTCAAGCGGAAGTTCGAACATGCGGCGACAGCCGTGCCGCGCCCGGCGTATACGCTGCAGGCCGGCGCCGAGATCGGGCTCATCACCATTGGTGGTTGCGACGCCGCCGTGCGGGAAGCGGCCGATACGCTGCGCGCCCGCGGCATCGTCGTCGACATCATGCGCGTGCGCGGCTTCCCCTTCGCGGCCGAAGTGAAGGAGTTCTTCGATCGGCACGAGAAGAACTTCGTCATCGAGCAGAACCGCGATGCGCAGCTCCGCTCACTGCTTGCCATCGAGCTCGGCATTCCGCGCGACGCCATGATTGCGGTCCTCGACTACGGCGGCATGCCGCTGACCGCCAAGGTCGTGGTGGACGCCGTCGCCTCCCACGTTCCCAGCAACACGAAGGTGTCCGCATGACCTCCATTGCCAAGCCGCCAGTCCGGCATCCGAGCTCGCGCACCAATGGTCTTGGGCTCACCATTCGCGACTACGAAGGCGCGATGTCCACGCTCTGCGCCGGCTGCGGTCACGACTCCGTGACGGCCGCCATCGTACAGGCCGGGTGGGAGCTCGACCTCGAACCGCACCGCGTGGGAAAGATGAGCGGCATCGGCTGCTCGTCCAAAACGACGGCGTATTTCATGAAGCAGTCGCACGGATTCAACTCCGTGCATGGCCGCATGCCGTCAGTCACGTCGGGCGCCGCCGCTGCCAATCGCACACTCACGTACATCGGCGTGTCCGGCGACGGCGATTCGCTCTCCATTGGCTTGGGGCAGCTTTCACATGCCATCCGGCGCAACGTGAACATGCTTTACATGCTGGAGAACAACGGCGTGTACGGCCTCACCAAAGGGCAGTTCTCCGCGTCGGCCGATATCGGCTCGATGTCCAAGAAAGGTGAGGCCAACGAGCAATCTCCCATCGATCCGGTGCTGCTGGCGCTCACGCTGGGCGCCACATTCGTCGCGCGTTCCTTCTCCGGCGACAAGAAGCAGCTGGTGCCCATCATCAAGGCGGGGCTGACCCACAAAGGGTTCGCCATCATCGATGTCATTTCGCCCTGCGTGAGCTTCAACGATCACGAAGGCTCAACCAAGAGCTACGCCTTCACGCGTGAACACGAGGTGGAAGCGGTTCACGCCGACTTCATCCCGCTGCAGCGCGAAATCACGGTGGCGGAAACGCACGAAGAAGTCCGCACGGTCGTCATGCACGACGGCGCCTCGGTTCGCCTGCGTTCCACCGCCGACGATTACGACCCCACCAACCGCGAGTCGGCATACGCGCACGTTCGCGCCTGCCAGGCCCGAGGGGAAATCGCCACGGGGTTGCTCTTCGTCGATGAGAATGGGAAGGAGATGCACGATTATCTGCGCACCCCCGCCACCCCGCTCATCGATCTGCCGTACGAAGCGCTGTGTCCCGGTTCGGCAGCGCTCGATTCACTGATGAAGCGCTTCCGCTAACGGCAATGCGCCTACCGCCGAGCCCCGTCGTGTCAGTCGACGAACGACGGGTACTCGGGCTGGTACATGGCGGCCGCGACCGCCTCTTCGAGATTGTGCGGACGCGGCGCCCGCGCGAGTCCGCGACGATACGCGATCTCCGCCACTTCGGTAGCGATGGCCTTGGAGACATCGCGAATGCGCGACAGACTGGGGAAGATGCGCCCCATGGCGAGGTCGTCTTCGCTCACCATGTTCGCCAGCGTCCGCGCGGCCGCAGCGAACATCTCGTCGGTCACGCGTGAGGCATCGGCCACGACGACACCCAGGCCGACCCCCGGGAAGATGTAGGCGTTATTCCCTTGGCCCGGCACGTGCGTGCGTCCCTTGTGGGTGACCGGCGCGAACGGACTGCCGCTGGCAAAGATCGCCCGGCCGTCTGTGCTCGCGTACGCCTCTCGCGCGGTGCACTCCGCCTTCGAGGTGGGGTTGGAGAGCGCCATGACAATCGGCCGGGCATGCTGCCGCGCCATCGCAGCGAGCACCGGTGCGGTAAACGTTCCCGGCATGCCAGAGACGCCGATGATGGCGTGTGGCTTGAGCGCCTCGACGGCTTCGAGCAACGACTCCGTGCCCGGGTAGTCGTGCGCGTACGGCTTCTTGTGCGAGGCGAGATCGGTGCGCGTCTTCACCACCAATCCCTTGGAGTCGACAAACCAGCACCGCTGACGTGCTTCCTCGAGGCTGACGCCTTCTTCGACCATGGCTGAGACGACCAGATCACCGATACCGATCCCAGCCTCCCCCGCGCCCAGGAACAGCAGACGCATGTCCTTGAACGCGGTGCCAGAAATGCGCGACGCCGAGTAGAGGCCAGCCAGCGTCACCGACGCCGTCCCCTGAATGTCGTCGTTGAACGTGCTGATCCGGTCACGCCACTTCTCGAGCAGCGTGAACGCGTTGTGATTGCCGAAGTCTTCGAACTGCAGGCAGACGTGCGGAAAGCGTTCCTGCACAGCTTCGACGAACTCGTCGAGCAACGCATCGTACGCGGCGCCGCGCAGACGCGGCTGACGCAGGCCCATGTACGCGGCGCTCTCGCGCAGATGCGTGTTGTCGGTGCCGACATCGATGGTGATCGGGAGGCACTGCATGGGATTCAGGCCGGCACACGCCGTGTACAGCGTGAGCTTGCCAATGGGAATACCCATGCCGTTCGCGCCCAGATCACCAAGTCCGAGAATGCGTTCGCCATCGGTCACCACGATCATGCGCACATCATCGTGTGGCCAGTTGGCGAGCACCTCGCGCACGCGTCCGATATCGTCCGAGGTGACGTAAAGGCCGCGACTGCGACGGAAGATCCGGCCGAACTCCTGGCACGCCTGCCCCACCGTCGGCGTGTACAGAATGGGCATCATCTCCTCGAGATGATCCATCACGAGCCGGTAAAACAGGGTCACGTTGCGATCGTGCAAGCCAACGAGGTAGGCGTACTGATCGATGGGCGTGGGGCGCGAGCGCACACCGGGCAGAATACGCTCGAGCTGTTCCTCCTGCGTCATCACGCGCGGCGGCAACAGGCCGCGCAGGCCAAGCGCCGTGCGCTCAGCTTCGGTGAACGCCGTTCCCTTGTTCAACTCGGGATCGTTGAGCAGCGCAGCGCCGCGCTTCACGGTCGAAAGATCAGTCACGGAGTATCCGGAACGAAGTGATGAGCACCGCGCCCCCTGCGACAGGGGCACCGGTCAGATGCGCGAAAGAATCCAGCCCGGCACGATGGTGAGTACTGCCGTCGCGGCAAGGCAGAGCAGTCCGCCGGCACGCGCCAACGCGGCCCCCCGTGACGTGGTCGCCACGGCTACCGTGCTGTTCGTCATGAACATCCGCTGAATGACGCGGAGATAGAAATACAAACCGAGGAAGCTTCCAACGAGGCCGAGGACCGCGTACGTGCTGTATCCCGCGGCGACCACTGTTTTGAAAATGAGAAACTTGGCCGTGAAACCCGGGAACGGCGGCAGTCCCGCCAAGCTCAGCATCGCTACCGCAATCAGCGTCGCCGCCAGCGGGTCACGGTGAAAGAGGCCGTCGAGCGTGTCCATGCGGTCACGCACCGTGTCGTCGTCGTGCGCCGGCAGCGCGGCGAAGGCGAGCAGGTTGGCAGCGGAATACACCACGATGTAGAAGGTGACCGCTTCCATGCGTCCGTCGGGGTTGCCCAGGAACGCGTAGAACAGGTAGCCGGCGTGGGCGATGGACGAGTACGCGATCATGCGCCGCAAACTGCCCTGCCGGATGGCCGCGATGTTGCCCCACACGATGGAGAGCAGCGGCAACGCGGCCAGCAGGTCGACCATCGTGCCGCTCACGGTGACGCCGGCGAACAGGCGCACCGCAACCATGAGCACGGCCGCCTTGGAGAGCGTCGCCATGTAGGCGGTTACTGATACACTGGCCCCTTCGTACGTGTCCGGCGCCCACGCGTGGAACGGCACGACAGCAGCCTTGAGGAACAGTGCCAGCAGCACGAGCACGACCGCCGTGCGCGACAACAGATCCGGTGCGGACAGCGCCTGCGCGAAGGCCTCGACGCCCATGGAGCCAGTAGTCCCGTACACGAGCGACAGCCCCATGAGGAAGGTCGCCGACGCCGCGCCGCTGAGCACCAGATACTTGAGCGCCGACTCCGCCGCTTGCGGACGGCGGAACGCGAGCACGATGAGCGCATACACCGGGATGGACATCATCTCCAATCCCAGAAAGAGCACCAACGCACTGTCGGCTGACGGCAACAGGCTCATGCCATACAGCGACGATACGAGCAACAACGGGAACTCGGTATCGCCTGCCCGATCGTCACCGAAGTCGGTGCGTGACATGAGCAACACCGGAATCGCGAGCGCCAACAGCGCCCCCTTGGCGATGAACACTGCGGGCGACACCGAGTACTGCCCCGGAAACGGCTGCGCCGTCATCCCCGTGCCCGCCAACCAGAACGCGGCCGTGGCCGCTCCAGCGACCGACAACAGTCCAACCGGCAATGCCAACGGGCGAAGTCGATCGGAGAGCGCGACCACGATGAGCAACACCATCCCCCCGAGCAACAGGTGCTCGGGGAGCATGGTCAGAAGCGCCTCACTACCGGGCATTGGCAGGTACGCGGGAGGTGGATACGAGCTGCTGATAGGTCTTGGACGCCAGCTCGGTTTTGCGAAGCGCACTGTCCGGGAAGAGACCCAATGCGAAAATGGAGATCGTGAGAATGCCCAGCACCGTCCGCTCGCGCAGTGACAAGTCCGCGAGCGGCTGATGCGGCGCCTTGGACGGTCCGAAGATGAACGTGAGGGCAAAGCGCAGCATGTACAGCGCGCCAAGTACCACGCCGGTCACCGCCGTCACAGACAGAATGAGCGGCAGGTGGTTGCCATCGAGATGCTGCGGCCATGCTGCCGCAAACGCGCCGAGCAACACCAGGAATTCGCCCGTGAAGCCGCTGGTGGTCGGCAGCCCGACCGACGCCAGCGTGAACACGATGAAAAACACGCTGAACACCGGGATCTGGCGCGCCAGCCCGCCATACGCCGACAGCTCACGCGTGTGGCAGCGCTCGTACACCATGCCCACGAGCAGGAACAGGCCGGCCGCCACGAGACCGTGGCTCACCATCTGCACCACCGCGCCCTGAATCCCCGCGAGGTCGAGGCTCAGCAACCCCAGCATCACATAGCCAAGGTGACTGATCGACGAGTACGCAATGATCTTCTTGATGTCCTGCTGCACCAGCGCGAGACAGGCGCCATACACGATGCTCACCACCGAGAGGGTCATGAGCGCGGGCGTAAAGACCCGCGTGGCATCGGGGAAGAGGGGCAGACCGAGCTTCATGAACCCGTACGTGCCCATCTTGAGCAGCACACCCGCCAGAATCACGGAGCCCGGCGTCGGCGCCTCGACGTGCGCGTCGGGCAACCAGGTGTGCAACGGCACCATGGGCACTTTGATCGCGAACGACAGCGCAAACGCCGCCAGCAACGTGGTCTGCACGCTCAACGGCAACTGCGCCTGCAGCAGATCGCTGAACGCAAAGCTCGGCACGCCCCCCGCCTGCTGGAGCGACCACACCAGATAAATCACCGCCGCGAGCATGAGGATGCTGCCGAAGGCGGTATACAACACGAACTTGATGGTCGCGTAACTACGACGCGCGCCGCCCCAGATGCCGATGATGAGGAACATCGGGATGAGCATCGCTTCCCAGAACACGTAGAACAGGAAGAGATCCTGCGCCAGAAACGCCCCCATCATCGCGAACTGCAGCAACAGCACGTTCACGTGGAAGAACGTGACGTCCTTTTCGATGGACGTCCACGCGCCGAGCACCACGAGAGGGCCGAGGAACGCGGTGAGCAGGACGAGCAGTAGGTTCACGCCATCAAGCCCGATGGCGTACGATACCCCCCAGTCGGCAATCCATGGCACCGACGTGGCGAACTGCAACCCGGGCACCGTGGCATCGAAGTGCATGTACAGCAGCGAGGCCAGCGCGAACTGCACGGTCATCACCGCGACGGTGGCCCCACGAACGGCCGAGGCATTGCCACGCAGCAGGCCAAGCACGATGGCGCCGGCTACCGGCAGAAAGAGCACGAGGTTGAGCATCAGCGCATCAGACATGACGCCAGCTCCACAGCAGCGCACCAACGATGCCGACCATCACGAACAGCGCGTACAGTTGCAGACTCCCCGACTGCGCCCGTCCGAGCAGTGCGGAGGTCCACTGCGTCAGCCCCGCGAGACGGTTCACACTCCCGTCGATGACGACACGATCGCCCGCCTTGAAAAGCACCACCTCGGAGAACCATGCCAGTGGCTTGACGATCACCGCGGCATAGAGTTCATCGACGAAGTACTTGCCCTGCAGCAATCCGTACAATGGCCCCGCCGCGCGGGCAACACCGGCCGCGCGCGAGGCCGGGCCATTGTACATGAACAGCGCCAGCCCAACGCCAGAGAAGGCAATGGCGACCGACACGTACAGCAACGTGTGCTCGTAGTGTTCGAGTGCCTCCACCACCGGTGGCAATGGAATGAGCGGCTCCAGGAAATGCGGGATGCCGATGTAGCCGCCAACCGCCGACAAGAGCGCGAGCACGCCAAGCACCGCCGTCATGGACAGCGGCGACTCGTGCACATGATGCTCGACGTCCGGCGCCATGCGCGACGCACCGAAGAACGTGAGCCACAGCAATCGCGTCATGTAGAACGCCGTCATAAACGCGGTGAGTGCCCCCATGGCCCAGAGCCATGAGGCCCCGCCACGCTCACTCGCAAAGGCATACCACAGGATCTCGTCTTTCGAGAAGAACCCGGCGAGCCCGGGAATACCCGCAATGGCAGCCGTGGCGATGGCAAAGGTCCAGAAAGTGACCGGAATGTGCTTGCGAAGCCCACCCATTTTCCGGATGTCCTGCTCGCCGCCCAGCGCATGAATGACGCTGCCGGCACCAAGGAACAGGCAGGCTTTGAAGAAGGCGTGCGTGACCACGTGAAAGATCGCCACACCATACGCCCCGACGCCCAGTGCGACGAACATGAACCCCAGCTGGGACACCGTCGAATACGCGAGGACTTTCTTGATGTCCGTTTGCACCAGCGCGATCGTCGCGGCGATAAAGGCCGTGAGCACGCCCACGACCGCCATGAGCTGTGATGCCTCTGGCGCCTGCAGATAGAGTCCGGACATGCGCGCCACCAGATACACGCCGGCCGTCACCATGGTGGCGGCATGGATGAGCGCTGACACCGGCGTCGGGCCGGCCATGGCATCGGGGAGCCACACGTAGAGCGGGATCTGCGCCGACTTGCCGGTGGCACCGATGAACAGGAACAGACCGACGAGGCTGGCCGACACCATCGTCGCCGACCCGGCAGCGAACGCGCCGTTGATGGTGTCCATGTCCAGCGTACCGAACGCGCGGTATAGCAGGAACATGCCGAGCAGGAATCCGGCGTCACCAATGCGGTTGGTGATGAAAGCCTTCCGGCCGGCAATCGCGTTGGTGATATCGTCGAACCAGAAGCCGATGAGCAGGTACGACGCCAGCCCCACGCCTTCCCAGCCTACGAACAGCACCAGCATGGAGCGACCGAGCACCAGCAACAGCATGAAGAACAGGAAGAGATTCAGGTACGCAAAGAAGCGCCCGAAGCTCTTGTCATCGTGCATGTAGCCGGTGGAATAGATGTGAATCACCGACCCGACACCTGTCACGATGAGCGCCATGACGGCGGTGAGCCGGTCGAAGTAGAAGGTGATGTCGAAGGTGTGGTCGCCAATGGCGGCCCAGCGATACAACGGCTCGACAATGGGGGCGTACTCCCCGCCGCCACGGAGCGTCAGGAACGCCTGAATGGTGAGCGCAAACGCCGCGAGCGGCATGATGCATCCCACGAAGGCGGCCGTCTTGTTGCTGAAGCGGTGTCCACCGAGAGCGGTGGCAAAGATGCCGTTGAGCAGGAACCCAAGCAGGGGGAGGAGCGCGATGAGCGCCAACATATGCGTCACGTGCGTCTAACCCTTTAGCTCAGAGTAGCGGTCGATATCCAACGACCGCGCGTGCCGGACGAGCAGCAGCACGATGGGAATGGCGAGCGCCACTTCGGCGGTCGCGACGACGAAGGTGAGGAACACCATCACCACACCGGCCGCATCGCCGCGCTGCTGTGAGAAGGTCACGAGGCTGAGGTTCACGCCATTGAGCATGAGCTCCATGCACATGAGCATGATGAGCGCATTGCGGCGGATGATGACGCCCAGCAGCCCGAACGAGAACAACGCACCGGCGAGCCAGAGCATGGCCTGAGACTGATCCATAAGCATCATCCCTGGCGACGCCGGCTCACGTTCACGACGGCGAGCGCCGCCACGATGGCACCCACGAGAAAGACGGTCGTCAGTTCGAACTCGAGCCAGTACTGCGTCAGAAACGCCGACGAGAACGGCACCAGCCCGAACACCTCACCGGTGGCCACGGGCGCGCGCCCCGTCCCGCTGCGCAGGACGCTCACGCCAAGGACCGCCGTGAGCAACGCACCGGCAATGAAACCTGGCACGACAAACCGGGAAAAGCGTTTGCTCCCCGGTGCTTCCTTGACCTCGAGCAACATGATGACATACACCATGAACACCATCACCGCGCCCACGTAAATGAGCACTTGAAAGGCGGCGATGAAGTGCACGCCCATGAGGCCATACACCGCGCCCAGCGATGACATGCTCGTTACGAGGGCCAGCGCCACACGCATCGGCTCGCGAAGCACCAGCATCGACGCCGCGCTCACCAGCGCCATGACGCCGAACAGACCCAGCATCAGTGTTTCGATGAGTCACGCCCCCGCTTCACGCTGTCCCCGAGCTGCAACGGCACCGGTTTCGGCGGATAGGGTTTCGCGACGTCCTGTTCGGGACGCCACGTCAACATCTCGTCCATCGTGATCCACATGTTGTAGCGATTATCCGATACGAGGTTCGGCACGTCTTCCTGCATGCGGATGGCGTCTTCCGGGCACGCCTCCACACACAAGCCGCAGAACACGCATCGCGAGTAGTCGATCTCGAAGCGCACCGGGAACTTGGGGTGCGCCGGATCGTTCGGATCGAAGCCCGATTCGATTTCGATGACTTTGGCGGGGCACACAGTCGCGCACATGTTGCACGCGATGCACTGCGGGGACCCGTCCGGACGCTGGGTGAGGATATGCTTCCCGCGGTTTCGCGGGGCAAAGTCCGACCGCTTTTCTTCCGGATAATACGTGGTCACGGCGCCACGACGGCCCGTGATCCACTTGCCCATATTGCGCAGGAAAATGCCGGTCGTAATGGCCAGCCCGCGGAAAATCTCCGGCAGATACGCACGCTCCCACAGTGTCATCGTGGGCTCGTTCCAGTACTGCTTCCGCTCGTAGCGCACCACTTTCCGCGGCGCGCCCGCCGCAACGGCCTTGTCGCCGTTCACCTGGTTGCCAAAGGCCGGACTGGTAACGCCCGCAGCCGGCACCTTCGGTCCGTTGCCCGATGCGTTGCCCGACGGCGTCACTGCCCACCTCCCACCAGCCACATCCACAACACGGTCACCACCAGGTTCGCGAGAGACAACGGCAGGAGCATCTTCCACGAGAGGCCGAGCATCTGGTCATACCGGAAGCGCGGGAGCGTCCAGCGAATCTGGATCTGAATGACGCATAGCAACGCGGTCTTCCCGAGGAACGTGAGCAGCTGCAGCGGCACCCGCACCGCCTGACTCAACGCGATCTCCGTCCCCCCGGGCAGCGAAAAGCCAGCGTCGGTCATGAACGGCAGATTGTAGCCACCAAGGAACAACGTGGCGAACAACGCCCCCACGACCGCGATCTGAATGAACTCGGAGAACATGAACAAGCCGAGCTTCATCGCGCTGTATTCGGTGAAGTATCCGGCGATCAGCTCCGATTCCGCTTCTGGCAGGTCGAACGGAATGCGCTTGTTTTCGGCAATGGCGGCCGTGAGAAACAGAAACGCGGCCAGCGGCTGATAAAAGATCCCCCAGGCCGGCAACACACCGCCGATCATGCCGGACTGCTGCCGTACGATGGCGCCCAGATCGACCGTCCCGTACACCAGGATGAGCCCAAGGACCGTGAGCGCCAGCACGAGCTCATAGCTGATCATCTGGGAGCCGGCGCGGAGTCCACCGAGCAGCGAGAATTTGTTGTCAGACGCCCAGCCGGCGAGCATCGCGCCAATGATCCCGAGCCCACTGAAGGCAAAGACGACCAGCAGCCCCGCATCGAGCGACGCGATCTGCATGGGATACGCGCGCGTGCCGAACCAGTCGGAAAGCGCCGGAAAGAGCTCACCGGGCACCACCGTCCCGCCGAACGGCACGACCGCGAACACGAGCAGCACCGGCGTGAACACGATGAACGGTGCCAGAAAGTAGCCGACCCCGTCGTGCGTCTTGGGCTTGAAGTTCTCCTTGAGGAGCATCTTCAACCCGTCGGCCATCCCGTGAAACAATCCCAGCCACACCAGCTTGATGTCGGTGAACGGGATGCGGATGTACGCGCGGTTGGCACCAATGCGGTCCGACATGACCGCGGACTGCTTCCGCTCCACCCACGTCAGCAGCCCGCCAAAGCTGAGCAGCATGACGATGGCATAGACGATGAACACTGTCGTCACCGCCAGATCGGGGAGCACACTGGTACTGGTCATGTCTCCCCTCCTGCCAGCTGTGCAAACAGCGACTCGGCATGTGCGATGGGCGCCTTGCTTTCGAAGCACGCCGCAAAGGGCGTCACCGTCCCTGCGAAGTTGGTGTAGTGCCCTGCGCGTTCAGTCTGGATGCTGAGGGGAATGAACACATCGGCCGTGGCCAGATACGGCTGCTCGTACGACTCCAGTCGGATGACCGCAGCCCCCGCCGGCAACACCGCCGCGTCCACCCCTTCTCCCCACACCAGCACGACATCGGCCGACGCCAGCGCGGCGGCAGTCGACGGGGCATCGGTGAGCGACAACAGCGGGTACCGCGCCGCCGCCGCCGTCAGATTGGGGTTCTTGTCGCTCTTGATGAGCAGGTGATCCTCGAGCACTTCACCGGGCTGCGGCAGATGATCGGCCTTGCTGAACGCCGTCAGTCGACCGCCGCTCTGCGAGCCGAACGCCGCATGAAACGCCGCGAGCTCCTCGTTCGAGCCCCACGACGACACCAGCGCCACCACCGACTTTGCGCCAGCCAGCAACGCGGCCGCGCGCTGCGTCGCCGCCTCCAGTGTGACCGCCTGTCCCTTCACCATGGCTTGGGTCGCGCGCGGCCGCTCGAAGATGCGTGCGAGATCACGTCCCTTATTGCAGATCCAGGGGCCGTTCACGTCGACGTTCTCGAGCGGCGTGACCCGCTCGATGCGCACATTGAGCTGCGGGTCCAGCGCCTTGAGCGCCCACTCCGGCTTGCGATGCCAGATATTCACGCTGCAGCCGCGCGAGCATCCCGGACACACACTGGGCGTGGCCTTGGTATACCACACGCGCGCATGATCGAGGTTCTCCCGCGACAGCAGCGCTCCCACCGGGCAGATGTCGATCACGTTGTCGGAATACGCGTCTTCGTTGAAGTTCGCGTCTTCGGCCGGACGGATCAGCGCGTGGTCGCCGCGATACACCGCAGCCAGCGCATGCGACTCCGACACCTCATGCGTGAATCGCACGCAGCGCGTGCACATGATGCACCGCTCGTTGTCCAGCATGATGCGATCGGACAACGGGTAGAACTTGGTCGCGTGATTCTTCCGATCGCTCGAGAGCGACGCCTTGCCGTTGTGCTCGTAGTGGTAGTCCTGCAGGATGCACTCACCCGCCTTGTTGCAAATGCCGCAATCGACGGGATGGTTGAGCGTGATGAACTGCATCGTTTCCCGACGCAGCTTCTTCACCGTATCGCTCTCGGTGAGCACGCGCATGCCTGCGGTCACCGGCATGTTGCAGCCGATATCAAACCACGGGTCACCGGCATCCTGCTCCACTTCCACCATGCAGATACGGCAATTGCCAGGCACCGACAGTTCTGGATGCCAGCAGAAATGCGGCACGTCTACGCCCGCGCGCCGCGCCGCCTGCAACACCGACTCCCCCTGAAACGCCGTACAGGGTACGCCGTTGATGAAGAAGTCGAGTGTCTTGCCGGTGTTCACCGGCTCGTTGCTGCCCTTCAGTCGCGTCCCGGTGCTCATACCGCGGCTCCGGCATACAGCGGCGCCGGCACCGCCCCTTCGAACGGGTCGACCACCGCGAGGCGGCCGTCGAACATGGAGCGTCCGTTCAGGATGTAGTACTCGAACTCGTCGCGATAATGATCGATGATCGCCGTGCAGGCATAGCCGGCTGAGTCGCCGAGACTGCAGATGGTAGTCCCGTCGTTGGCGTTCGAAATGAGATACAGCCGATCGATGTCTTCCGGCCGGCCTTCCCCACGCACGATGCGGTCGAGAATGCGCTCCATCCATCCCATCCCTTCACGACACGGCGTGCACTGACCACACGACTCATGGTGATAAAAGCGCTGAATGACGCGGGCGAGACGCACCATGCAGGTGCCCTCGGCTACCGCAATCATTCCGCCGGAGCCCAACTGCGAGCCGGCGGCGACCGCGCTGTTGTGATCGAGCGTCACACCCTTGATCTCGTTGGCATCGAGGATCTTGGTGGAGACGCCGCCCGGGATGATGCACTTGAGCGCCTTCCCGTCCTGCATGCCGCCGCAATCCTCGTAGAGGAACTTCTCCCACGAGTACCCGTACTCGACCTCGTAGACGCCGGGACGCGCGATGTGCCCCGAAATCGAAATCATCTGTGTGCCGGGGCTCTTGGGCGTTCCCGTCGTTTTGAAGTCGACGGCACCGAGACTGATGATGACCGGCACATTGGCCAGAGTTTCGACGTTGTTGACGACCGTCGGCTTCTGATACAACCCCTTCACGGTGAGGCGAGGCGGCCGGTTGCGAGGCCATCCCTTGCGCCCTTCGAGGGAGGCGAGCATCGCCGACGCTTCACCGCACACATACGAGCCGGCGCCGCGATAGACCACGACATCGAGCGAGTAGCCGGTGCCAAGGATGTTCGTTCCGAGCAGCCCGGCGGCGTAGGCTTCGTCGACCGCGCCCTGAATGCGGCGGAACGGCAAGTCGAATTCACCGCGAATGTAGATGAACGCGTGCCGGCCACCGATGGCGTACGACGCGAGGATAAGACCCTCGAGGCAGAGATGCGGCGTGTGCTCGAGGATCCACCGGTCCTTGAAGGTTCCGGGCTCGCCCTCGTCGGCGTTCATGCACACGAAGTGGTCTTCGCCGTCGTTGGGCTTGATCACGCCCCACTTGCGCCCCGCGGGAAACGCTGCGCCGCCGTGTCCCAGCAAGCCCGCCGCCGACACCTCTTTGGTGACATCGGCCGGCTGCATTTCCTTGAGTGCCTTCTCCAACGCCTGATAGCCGCCGCGCGCGCGATACGACGCCAGCGTGTGCGAGCTGTCCGTGACCGGGAAGTTCATGAAGAACTTCCGCCCCGACAGCGCCGGTGCGCCTGTCTGCTCTGTCGTCACTTGGCGAGCTCCTCGAGCAAGGCGTCGACAGCGGCGGGCGTCAGATTCTCGTGATACGCCTCGTTCACCATCATCATCGGGGCCGTGCCGCACGACGCGAGGCACTCGGCGGTACTGATGGTGAACTTGCCGTCGGGCGTCGTTTCGCCGGGCTGGATCCCCAACCGGCCACACAGATACTTCAGCAACCCTTCGGCACCCCGCAGCGAGCAGGAGACGTTGTGACACACCTGCAAGTGGTGATGCCCCAGCGGCGTGCGCGTGAACATGGTGTAGAAGCCGAGCACTTCGTCGACCTGCGTGCGCGGCACGCCGAGATACGCGACCAGTTCGTCGATATCGCTGTCGGCGATGTACCCCCGCTCCTTCTGAATGCGCTGCAGACAGGGGATGGTGAGGGAGCCTTCGAATCCCGCGGGGTAGCGCTCCTTCCAGCGCTCGAACTCCGGGATGAGATGCTGAATACTCTGCATGGGTGCCGTCATCGATCGCACTCGCCGCCAATCATGTTGACGGACCCGAAGGTCGTCACGATGTCGGCGAGCTGGTAGCCGTTGAGCATGGTGTGCACGCCGCCCATGTGGACGAAACTGGGGGAGCGCACATGAACCTTGTGAGGCTGACCGTCGCCGGTGCTCACGATGTAAAAACCGAGTTCGCCGTTGGCGCCTTCGTGTGCGAGATAGATGTCACCGGCCGGCACAACGGGGCCTTCCATCACCAGCTTGAAATGATTGATGAGCGATTCGATCTCGGTGTAGACGAGTGCCTTGTCGGGAAACACGCAGCGTCGATCGTCCACCATGATCGGTCCATCGGGAATCATCTCGAGCAGCTGGCGCACCATGTACACCGACTCGTCCATCTCGCGCATGCGGACGTAGTAGCGATCGTAATTGTCGCCCTTGATCCCCACCGGAACGTCGAAGTCGAGCTCACCGTACGCGAGGTACGGCGTATCCTTGCGCAGATCGCGCGGCACACCGGTGGACCGCAGAATGGGCCCGGTGAAGCCCCAGTGGAGCGCGTCACGCGTGTTGATCACGCCGACATCGCGCATGCGGTCGATGAAGATGCGATTGCGGTCGACGAGGCCGTGCACTCGTTCGATATACTGCTCGTAGTCCTTCAGAATCTCTTCGAGGCGGGCGAACCATCCGGCCGGCACATCGAAGGCCAGACCACCAATGCGCCCGTACGAGTACGTCACGCGCGCGCCGGTAAGGGCGGCGAGATGTTCGTAAATGGAGTCGCGTACCGTGACCAGATACAAAAAGCCCGTCATCGCGCCAAGCTCCATGAGCTGCGCGGCAACGCACGTGAGGTGGTCGGCGAGTCGGTTGTATTCAGCGAGCAGCGTGCGCAGATACTTGGTGCGCGGCGTGATCTCGATCCCCATGAGCTGCTCGACCGCATCGCAATACGCGAAGTTGTTGATCAGCGCCGAGCAGTAATTGAGGCGATCGACGTACGGCATGAGGTTGTGCCAGGTATGATCCTCGCACTCCTTCTCGAAGCCGCGGTGCAGATAGCCACAGTGAACGTCGGTCCGGACGACCATTTCCGCGTCCATCTCGGCGATGATCTGCACGGTGCCATGCGTGGCCGGATGCGACGGGCCGATGTTGACGATGGTGGTGTCGTCACGGGACGCCGTGAAGACAGACCGCACCGGGTTGGCGATCGGCGGCTGGATAATCGGCTCAGCGGACAAGGGCACCCTGCGGCGGAAGGTACGGCACCAGCGGCTGCTCTTTCTGCTTCGGGTAATCCTTGCGCAGCGGGTGCCCCACAAAGCCTTCGTACAACAGAATCGGGCGCAGGTCGGCATTTCCCCGGAAGACGATGCCATACATGTCGTGGCATTCGCGTTCCATGTAACCGGCGGATCCGTAGAGCGGCGTGAGCGAATCGACCGTGGGGTCGGCTTCGGGTACGCGGCACTTGAGTCGTACGCGCACCTTGTGGCTGGTGGAATAGAAGTGGTGCACCACTTCGAATCGCAGCGCTTCGCCGGGCCAATCCACGGCCGTGACGTCGAGGAAGAGATCAAAGGCGAAGTCGTCGCGCAGCCGTGTGGCCAGCGACGTGAGCGCGTCGGGGCGAATGGCGAGAACGAGGACTCCGTGTTGCACACCGAGCGAACGAACGGACGGCTCGTGTCCCTCCGAAGCCGCGCCTTCGGGAGCCGCGCCTTCGGGCTCCGGGTCACGTGATGCGGGGATCAACTGCGCCTGCAGGAGGTCGAAGATCGGGGCAGTCACGATCAGAAGCTGTCGTTGATGATGGGATGCCGCCCGTTGGCGATCTTTTCCTGCAGCCGCATGATGCCGTCGATGACCATCTCGGGTCGCGGCGGACATCCGGGGACGTAGATGTCCACCGGAATGATGCGATCGATGCCGGGGAGCGACGCGTAGTTCTGATAGAAGCCCCCCGTGCTCGCACAGACCCCGAACGCCATGACCCACTTGGGCTCGCACATCTGTTCGTAGACCTTGAGCAGAATGGGCGCCTGCTTCTGCGTCACCGTTCCGACGACCATGAGCAGGTCGGCCTGTCGTGGCGAGAAGCGCGGCAGCGCGGCACCAAATCGATCGGTGTCGTAGTTGGACGCACTGACTGCCATGAACTCCATCGCGCAGCACGCGGTGACGAACGGATACGGGAAGAGCGAAAACTTGCGCGCCCATCCAACCAGTTCGTCTTTGCGTGTCGTGAGATACTCGAACGTGGCCGCTTTCGAACGGCTCTCGGCCGCGGTGCCGGCGACCGGCAGCGCACCGGCGCCGCCAAGAATGGGGAGGCTTTTGCCGTACATCGACTACTCCGTCACAGCTTCGAGGATGCGTGCCTTGTACACATAGAGGAGGCACAGCACCAGCAACGTGGTGAACAGGAAGAACGTGAACACCATGAACCCCGAGAGCGGTCGCGCGCCGAGGGTCCAGATGATCAAGAACATTGTCTCGAGATCGAACAGCAAAAAGGCGATCGCCACCGCGTAGTACTTGATGGGGACGGCTTTCACGTTGATGACGTCCACGACCGTCGCACCGCATTCAAACGGTTCGAGTTTGGTGGACGTGGCGGTGGGCTTGGGGCCCAGCAACGCATTGAGGGTCAGCGCCAGGCCGACAAAGCCGACGATGGCGGTGAAGTACAGCAGGAACGTGATATACGGCGTCATCGAACAGGCACTGGGGAGTCGGGCCTGATTATGGGCGGGAAGCGCGGATCGCTGCGCCCGGCATCCCGAATGGTAATGGAATGCACCGGTCGGCAAGCTGATCGGCCAGAACCGCCAACGTGAAGCCGCGCCTCGTCCCCGTCAAGCGGCTTGGGTATGCGCCGGGACTGTAACGGTCGCCTGACACTTCGAGTGTCAAAATATGTTGACAGTTGGACCGAGCGGTCGCAATTTCATTAGTATGATCAGAGCCGAACCGCTGTCCCGCACTGACGCGCAGGAACCCGCAGCCCTCGCTCGCGTTAAGTTCCAGTCAGTGCGCCCGTCGGCGTTTGCCCTGTGTGTGCCATCCTCATCCCTGCCTGACATCGCTTCGATGAATCCTCGGCGTCTCCCGAGTTCGGTGGCATGATCGCACCCGCTTCGCTCAGCGATGCCGCGGAGTGCGCGCGCATCACCATGACCCACGCGCGAACGTTTTCGCTGGCCAGCAAGCTGCTGCCGCTCGATAAACGTCGCGCCGCCTATGGCTTGTACGCCTTCTGCCGCGTCGCCGATGATCTTGTCGACCAGGCGGACCACGACAATCTGGGCGAGCTCCGCATTCAGCTCGATGGTTATCGCGAGCAACTGCAGTCAGCGCTCGACGGCCGCCCCGCAGGACCGATTTTCCGCGAAATGGCCTGGGTGACGCGAGCGTACGACGTCGCGCCTGACCCGCTGTTCGAACTGCTCGACGGCGTGGGGCGAGACCTCGAGGCGCACACCTACGACACGTGGCCGGCGCTCGAGCAGTATTGCGAAGGGGTCGCGAGCTCGGTCGGTGAGATGTGCACGTATGTTTTTGGTGTGCCCGCCGGACCGGCCATGCGCACCAAGGCCATTCAGTACGCGCGCACGCTGGGCACCGCGATGCAGCTCACCAACATCCTGCGCGACGTTGGCGAAGATGCCCACCGCGGGCGGTGCTACCTCCCGGCGGAAGACATGGCCCGCTTCGGCCTGACCGCGCAGGACGTGCTGTCCCGGGATCCGGCGCTGGCCCGGAACCCATCGTGGGCCAAGCTCATGGCATTCGAGGTCAGCCGTGCACGAGCGCTCTATGCCGCGGCGATGCCTGGCATTGCGCTTCTCGAGGCCGATGCCCAGCGCTGTGCGGCGGCTTGCGCCAACGGGTACGCCGGCATTCTCTCGGCGATCGAAGCCCAGGGCTACGACACCATTACGTCGCGGGCCCGCATCGGCCGGCTGGCGCGCGTGGGAATTTTGTGGAACGCGTGGCGCTATCGTGCCCCCACCCCTGATCTTTCGGCGCTGGGCCACGGCCCGCGCATTGTCTGGGAACCCAACGCTGCGTCGTCCAACGCCGACGCACTTGTCCGTCTCGCCTGAGGTGCAGTTCGCATGACTTCTTACACGGACCTTCAGGACACCTCGAAGTCGACGCTGTTTCGTATTGCCACGCTCACGCTGCTCGGCCACCTGGCCTTCAGCGCGTTCTCGGCGTTCGCCTTCGCCACGTTCCTGCTTCCGCCCTATCCCGATTGGCTGCAGACTGCCCAGAACCAGAAGGTCATGGCGGTCGGCTATGCGTACGGCGGTGCGACTACCGTCACCCTTGGTGCTATCTCCGGGCTCGCGTTCCTCGCGTACGCGGTGGGAGTTCGCAAGGCGCTGATCACGTTCGGCGTCGCCTTCCTGCTCGCGTTTACGTCGGAGTATCTCGGCACCGTGACGGACTACCCGTTCGGGGCGTACGAGTACACCAGCCAGCTCGGGTACAAGCTGTTCGATCGGGTCCCGTTCAACATCCCGACGTCATGGTTCTACATGCTGGTCGCGTCGCTCGCCATCTGCGGGCGGTTCCTGCCAGCCAAGGACGACAACGTGTCCAAGTGGTGGTGGGCGTTCGTCGGCGGTGTGGTGTTGACGCTGTGGGACGTGTCCATGGATCCGGCGATGGTGAAGACCAATCACTGGTTCTGGCAGATGGGTGACCTGGCTGACCGCAGCGCCTTCGAGCAGCTGATCGGCAAGCCCATCTTTTTCGGGATGCCCATTACGAATTGGCTTGGCTGGCTGCTCACCGGCATTCTGGTGGCGCGGGTGATGCTCATGATCATTCCCCCGTCGGAATGGGTGAGCAAGGTGGCGCCGCATCGGTTGCCGATTGCGCTCTACGCCATCAACGGGTTGCTGCCGATTGCCATCTGCTTGCGCTGGGACATGGTACCGGCCGGTATCCTGGGGACGATCGCGATGGTGGTGCCGCTCTGGGCCGCCCTTCGCAACGATCCGGCGCCGTTGACGAGCCTCGGCACCTCGCCGTCGGCCGGTGTCCGCGATGGCGCCTTGAGCGCCCGCTGATCGCACCGAACCCGGCGGTATGTCGCACAGTGTTGTACGCGGTACCAGAACGGCCGGGCCCACGCCCGGCCGTTCGCCTTTCATCCACGCCCCGATAGGGGTTTCCCGGGCACACGGCGAAAGCCTTGTGCGTTAGCCTTTTCGACTGCGGTATGGATCGCCTCATCCCGATTTTCGATTCTGATGCACTGCCAATCGGCATTCTGGTTCTCATCGTCGTCGAGGCGTTGGGGCTGGTCCTGTGGCAGCGGCGCAACCCCGAGTCCGCCATGGGGCGGCCCAACACGGCACGCATCGTGTCGTTTCTGGGTGCCGGCGGATCTCTGGTTGCCGCCATGATTTTTCACCGCCGTCCCGAACCGTTTCCCGAGGGATTTGCCCTCGCGATGCTGTGCGCGATGGTGATTCACTTGTGGCACATCGCCGTCCTGCTCCGCCGCTGACCGCGCGGCACCAGGCCAACGATCCTTCAGCTCTACGGTTATGCGCATTGTCGTCATCGGCAGCGGCTTCGGCGGACTCGCCGCAGCCATTCGCTTGCAGGCTCAGGGGCACCAAGTCACGGTTGTCGAGAAACTCGATAAACCGGGAGGGCGCGCGTACGTCTTCGAACAGGATGGCTTCACGTTCGACGGCGGCCCGACGATCATCACCGCCCCGTGGGTGCTCGATGAACTGTTCGCGCTGACGGGCCGCAAAACCGAAGACTACATCAAGCTCGTCCTCCTCGACCCGTTCTACAACATCCGGTTCGAAGACGGTACGGTCTTCCACTACAACGGCGACAAGGAAGATCTCATCCGTCAGGTGGGTGAGTTCTCCCCGCGCGACGTGCAGGGCTACCAGCGCTTCCGCGAGAAGTCGTGGGACATTTTCAACATCGGGATGCCGCTCATCGACAAGCCGTTCCTGTCGATCGGCTCGATGATGCGCGTCATCCCCGACCTCATTCGCACGCGTGCCGACGTGTCGGTGGCCGGCCTCGCCGAGAAGTACATCAAGGACGATCGCCTGCGGCAGGTGTTCTCCTTCCACCCGCTGCTCGTCGGTGGCAATCCGTTCCGCTCGTCGAGCGTGTATGCGCTCATTCACAAGCTCGAACAGCAGTGGGGTGTTCTCTTCGCCATGGGCGGCACCGGGGCACTGGTGCGCGCGCTCGTGCAGGCGTTCGAGGACCTCGGCGGCGAAATCCGTCTCGAGAGTGAAGTGCAGGAAATTCTCGTCGACGAGAAGCGACGCGCGAGCGGCGTGAAGCTCAAGACGGGGCAGCTGCTCAAGGCCGATGCGGTGGTGTGCAACGGCGACCTCGTGCAGGCGTATCGTACGCTGTTGCCGGCCGCGGCGCGGCCCAGTGTGCCGAACAAGAAGGTCGAAAACCTGCGCCACAGCATGTCGCTGTTCGTCGTGTACTTCGGCACCAACCGAAAGTACGACAACATCGCGCACCACGAAATCATCATGGGCCCGCGCTACAAGTCGCTGCTCGAGGACATCTTCGAAAAGAAGATCCTCTCCGATGATTTCTCGCTCTACCTGCACCGCCCCACGGCCACCGATCCGTCGCTCGCGCCGCCGGGCCACGATTGCTGGTACGTGCTCTCCCCCGTGCCGCACCTGGGGAGCAACACCGATTGGGAAGCGGTCGGCCAGCGCTACCGCGATCGCATCATGCAGTACCTCGAGGACCGGTACGTCCCCGACCTGCAGAAGCACATCGTCACGGAGCGGCGTATCGATCCGCGCTACTTCCAGAATACGCTCAACAGCTACATGGGCAGCGCGTTCGGCCCGGAGCCCGTGCTCACGCAGTCGGCGTATATGCGCCCGCACAACCAGAGCAAGGACATCCCCAACCTGTATTTCTGCGGCGCCGGGACCCATCCGGGCGCCGGCTTGCCCGGCGTCATCGCCTCGGGCAAGATCGTGGCCGAACTGATCGGCGGTGCCCCGGCCAAGAAGGGGGCGCCGTCGCCGGCGCCGACGCTGGCCCCGGTCTGATCCGGGGTCACCCAGGGGAACGGGCGGGGCCAGTGGTACCCGCCCCCCTCCCCTCACTAGATTCTCCAAGATGAACATTACCATCACTCCGACTGAGACCGCAGGCGTCTCGCGGCGCCTGCAGATCACGGTGCCGGCCGACACTGTGGCATCGTACGAAGACCAGGCGGCGCGCAAGTACGCGACGCAGGTCCGCCTTCCTGGTTTCCGCCCGGGCAAAGCGCCGCCGTCCATGGTGCGCAAGAAGTTCCCCGAGGCCGTCCGTCAGGAAGCCATCGAACTCGTGATCAACGAGGCGTTCCGTGAGGCCATCGAGCGCGAAGGACTGAAGCTCGCCGCGCAGCCGCACGTGCACGATCTGAAGTCGGAGCCCGGCCAGCCGCTCGAGTTCGAGCTGCACTGCGAAGTGCGCCCCGAGCTCTCGCTCGACAAGCTCGATGGCTTTGCACTCACGCGCACCGAAACGCCGGTGACCGACGAGCTCGTCGAAGAGCAGCTCGAGCGCATCCGCGAGCAGAAGGCCGAGTGGACGCCGGTGGACGAAAAGGCCACCGAAGGGGACATGGTCACCGTGCTCCTCTCCACCGCTGAAGCCGACGGCACCCTCCCCGAGGGCAAGGAGTATCGCCTCGTGCTCGGCGGCGGTCAGGCCATTCCCGGCATCGAAGAACTCGTCACCGAAACGGCGCCTGGCGCCACGAACGAGCGTGCGGTCCGTTGGCCCGATGACTTCCCCGATGAATCACAGCGCGGCGTCTCCAAGCTCGTGCGCGTCGTCGTGAAGGACGTCAAGCGCAAGGCGCTGCCGGCGCTCGACGATGCGTTTGCCCGTGAAGTCGGCGATTTCGATACCATCGACGCGCTGCGCGCGGCGATCCGCGTGGACATGGGCGAGCACAGCAAGCGTGAGTCCGACGCCGACGTGCGCGGTCAGCTCATCAAGCAGATCGTCGAAGCGAATCCGTTCGACGTGCCCAAGGCGTGGGTCATGCAGCTCGTCGACGGCTACATGAAGATGTACGGCGTCCCCGATGCGCAGAAGCAGACGTTCGCGAACGAGTTCATGCCGATGGCCGAAAACCAGGTCCGTCGCGACCTGATCATCGACACGATCGCCGAGCGGGAGTCGCTGGTGGCTTCTGCCGCCGAAGTGGATGCGCGCGTCGAAGAGCTGGCCAAGGCCCGGAACGCCGATCCCGGCCAGGTGTACGCGCAACTCCAGAAGCAGGGTCGTCTTCAGGAGATCGAGCGCGAAGTCACCGAAGAGCGCGTGTTCGGCTGGTTGCTCGAGAAGAATCCCGTGACGGCGGCGTAAGCCTCCGCCTTCGCAGTTCCCCGTTCAGGAGTTCAACGCAATGGCATCGATTTACATGCCGTACATCATCGAGCGCTCGAGCCGTGGCGAGCGCACGTATGATATCTTCTCGCGCCTGTTGATGGACCGCATCGTGTTCCTCGGCTCGCCGATCAACGACGACGTCGCGAACATCATCATTGCGCAGATGCTCTTCCTCGAGGCTGACAACCCCGAGAAGCCGATCCACTTGTACATCAACTCGCCGGGTGGCTCGGTGTCGGCCGGCCTCGCGATGTACGACACGATGCAGTTCATCAAGGCGCCGGTGCACACCACGTGCATGGGTATGGCCGCCTCGATGGGTGCGTTCCTGCTCTGCGCCGGTGCTGCCGGCCATCGCAGCGCGCTGCCGCACAGCCGCATCATGATCCACCAGCCGTCGCAGAACGGTGGCGGTGGCTCGGCGTCGGATATCGAGATCCAGGCGCGCGAAATCCTGTATCTCCGTTCGAAGATGAACGAGCTCATGGCCAAGCACAGTGGTCGTCCGGTCGAACAGGTCGAGCGTGACACCGATCGTGACCGCTTCATGAGCGCCGAAGATGCCAAGGTGTACGGCCTCGTCGACAACGTCATCCAGCATCAGGCAGAGCTCGTCGCCGCCCCGAAGTAATCAGGACGCTTGTACGACAAAGGCCCCGCGCTCGATGCGCGGGGCCTTTGTCGTTTATTGCCATCAGCCAACACGAGTACCGGTCACGCGCGTCGACGCACCCGCATGGAAATCTCGGTGGCCGGCCGGGTTGTCAGTCGCGCGTACGGCCGCACCTTCGACGCATCGAGCGCCTCGAAATCGAAGCGCCGCACGAGCCGCGCAATGATCAGCGCCGTTTCGATGGTGGCGAACGCCGCGCCAACGCAAATGCGTGGACCGGCACCGAACGGCAGATAACTCCCGGGTACCTGCTTCGATTCGTTCTCCGGCAAAAAGCGATCGGGATCGAAGCGATCGGGGTTGTCCCACAGCTTCACGTGCCGATGCATGCTCCACGGGGCAATCATGAGCATCGTGCCGCGTTTGACCCGGCGTCCATCGATCTCGGTGTCCTTCCCCGCCACCCGCGGCAGGAAGGTGATGGGCGGGTAGAGGCGCAGCACTTCGCGGAAGAAATTGCGCACGAACGGCAGCCGTTTGGTGTGCTCCAGCAACACCTCACCATCGCCGACCACTTCCGCCACCTCGGCACGAATGCGCGCCACCATGTCGGGGCGCTGCGACAGAATGAAGAACGCCCATGTGAGCGAGCTCGCGGTGGTCTCGTGTCCCGCGAGGAAGAAGACACCCAGTTGATCGATGAGTCCCTCACGATCGAAGGGCTGGCCCGTGTCGGCATCACGCGCTTCGAGAATCGCGCCGGCGATGTCATCGAACTCGAGATGCTTGAGGCGTTCATCGAGCATCGTGCCCAAGTGCATGCGAATACGCGCGCAGGCCTTGCGCACGGGCTCCGGCTGCTGATGCGGCGACCACGGCTTGTCCCAGAGCATGCGCTTGATGTCGATGCTCCCCACCTGGCGTTCGAAGCGCATGAAGTCTTCGAACACCTCGTGCGATGTCTCACCGCCCAACGGGACCGAAAAGATGGTACGGGTAATGACGTCGGCCGTGAGGTGGCTCATGGCCGCGTCGAGCGAGAAGACGGTGGCCGCGGCGGCGTCGGCGGCGAGTTGCCGCTCGTAGTCGTCCACGGCGGCCACCATGAACTCGAAGGCGCGGTTGATGCGCATATGCGAGAACGCCGGGTCCACCATCTTGCGCTGCCGGCGCCAGGTGTCGCCGCTGGTGACGAACATCGAATTGCCGACCAGATCTTCGAGCGCTTCCACGAACAGGTCGTTCTTGGGGAACGTGTCGTGATCGGTGAGAATCCGATTGACCCACACCGGGTCGTTCACCAGCAGAATGCCGCGGCGCGTGTAGCCGAGGGGCGTGATCATCTCGCGGTAGGCGAGATCGGGGAGGAGGCTCAGCAGGTCTTTCTCGCGCCGCCACATGAGGCGCAGCAGCGACGGCACGGGCGGGCGCGGCACCGGTGCGGGCGGGCGCCAGAGCGACCCGGAAGCGGGCCCTGCGGGCATGGCGGGGGCGGTCACGGCCTCACGCCTTACTGGGGACGCGGGCGGCCGCCGAACGCGTCCGCCAGTAAGCCAGCCGAATGCGCATCTGCTGGTAGATGATGATTACGAGGCCCACCGCGAGCGGAATGGACCACATCTTGGGGTTGAGCGCGTGTCCGGGGTTGAGGCGCACGAACCCGAAGGCCATGAAGGCCGTGTACACGGAGATTCCCGACCCGACGATGCTTTTCACGTGCTCGAGCTGATACATGATGCGGCTGGGCTCGTCGGTGTAAATGAACCAGAGATTGGTCAGCCCGGACGCCACGCCGACGAGCGAGAAGCCCATCATGAGCGTTTCGTCGATCAGCCACCCGCGGTAGGCGCAGACGAGCGCGGCGAAGATCGTGAAGAGGTTGAGCCCCACGTTCGCCCAGTGGCGATTCGCCAGATGCTGCTTCTTGTTGCGGATGGTCGCCACGCCGTGCCAGACCAGATGGATGGTCATGATGGCCAGGTAGAGCATCATCCAGCCGAAAATCCCCTCGATGCGCGACTGCGGCCAATTGAGGGCCACTTGCTTGGGGTGGGTGGCAATGGGGGCCAGCAGTGTCGTGCTCGCCATACCGATGGCCATGCTGGCGGTCACGAGCATGAGCCGGCTGTACCACGTCCCGACCTTCCGATGGGTGGCACTCCCCTTTTTCCCCAGCACGGGGATCCAGAACAGGAGCAGCCCCACCGCGCCGGTGGTGATGTGGACGAAGAGAAAACCTTCAAAGGGCCACATACGGACTTTGGGTATCCTGTGACGGAGAGCGGGGTATGACGGGGAGACAAGCCAAACTGGAGAGACCGCCGCCGGAACGCCACGGTGAAGTTCCTGACACCAACTTGGTCCGGGTGCGGTTTTTCCGGCAGGGTGCCGACACTCCCATCCATGCTGATTCGCTTGACCCTGCGTAGCTTACGGGGTTAACTCTACCATCCGTGCAGCCGTGTCGTGCTGCTCGTTCCAATGCTGTGCGGGGACTTCTGGTCCCCGGGCTGCCCACCGTACCGGATCGCCATGTCCCACGACAAGCATCTGCGCTGCTCTTTTTGCGGAAAGTCCAAGGACGCCGTCCGGAAGTTCATTTCGGGGCCCTCGGTCTATATCTGCAACGAGTGCATTGCCCTCTGCAATGAAATTCTGGCGGAGGACGAGGAGCGCGAGGTCGCGGAATCGATCACGCAGGTGCCTACCCCGCGTGAGATCAAGAACATCCTCGACTCGTACGTCATCGGGCAGGAACATGCCAAGAAGGCGCTGTCGGTGGCGGTGTACAACCACTACAAGCGCATCAACGCGGCCGGCACGGCCCGCGAAGACGATGTCGAGCTCGACAAGTCCAACATCCTGCTGATCGGCCCCACGGGTACCGGGAAGACGCTGCTCGCGCAGACGCTCGCCCGCATCCTCGACGTGCCGTTCACGATCGCCGACGCCACCACGCTCACGGAAGCGGGCTACGTGGGCGAAGACGTCGAAAACATCCTGGTGCGGCTGCTGCAGGCCGGCGACTTCAATGTCGCCGAATGCGAGCGCGGCATCGTGTATATCGACGAAATCGACAAGATCGCGCGCAAGTCGGAGAACCCGAGCATCACGCGCGATGTCTCCGGCGAAGGCGTGCAGCAGGCGCTCCTCAAGATTCTCGAGGGCACGGTGGCCAGCGTACCGCCTCAGGGCGGCCGCAAGCACCCGCAGCAGGAGTACATCCAGATCAACACGAAGGACATCCTGTTCATCTGCGGTGGCGCCTTCGACGGCCTCGAGAAGATCATCGAGGCCCGCACCGGCAAGCGTCAGCTCGGCTTCGATGCGAAGAAGGGAGACAGCAAGGTCGTCTCCATCAAGCAGACCACGCCCAAGACCCCGTTCGTCGAAGTCGAACCGGACGATCTGCTCCGCTTCGGGATCATCCCTGAACTCGTGGGCCGTCTGCCAGTCTGTGTGCCGCTCGAAGCCCTCGACGAAGACACACTCGTCAGCATTCTGAAGGAGCCGAAGAACGCGCTGACCAAGCAGTACCAGCGCCTCTTCGATCTCGAAGAAGTCAAAATCACGTTCGAGGAATCGGCGCTCCGCGCCGTTGCCGCCAAGGCCCTCAAGCGTGGCACCGGGGCGCGCGGCTTGCGCGCCATCCTTGAGGAGACACTCCTCGATACCATGTTCGAACTGCCGACCCGCGACGATGTCGTGGAGGTTCGGGTGACCGAGGCTGCGGTGCAGCACGGCGGCCCCCCGCTCCTCGAGATCGCGCCCAAGCGGCAGAAGAAGGAAGCCTGAGCACGCAACGCACTTCGAGGACCGGCAGCCTAAAGCTGCCGGTCCTTCCGCTTCGGGACGTGGTGCTGTTCCCCCACGTCGCCATGCCCCTCCTCATCGGACGGGACGCGTCGCTGGCGGCCGTGACCGCGGCCCTCGACGGCTCCCGGGAAATTCTGCTCGTCACGCAGCGCAATGCCGATGTGAACGTCCCCACCGGGACCGACCTGTACCGCATCGGCGTGCGCGCCCGCGTACAGCAGGCGACGCGCGTCTCGAACGGCACCACCAAAATTCTGGTCGACGGGCTGGAGCGTGTGCAGGTCTCGCGCTTCACCACCACCAAGGCGCTGCAGGCCACCAAGGGCGCCAAAGCCGGCACGCTCATCGAAGCGCGCGTCGACCCCCTGCCCTTCAAGCGCGCGCGCGCAGGCGGCCCGCAGGGGAGCGAAACGACGCACGCGCGTATCCGCCATGCCCTCTCCTTGTTTGAGGACTACAGCGGGTTGCAACGCCGGTTGCCCCCCGAAGTCATCGGACTGCTCCAGGGGCTCGACGACGAAGAGCGCATTGCCTTCGGCATCGCTGCGCATTTGCAGATCCCCATCGAACAACGTCAGGCACTGCTTGGCGCCGCCTCGCTCGCGGATCTCTCCACGCAGCTGGTCAACATTCTTGGGGCCGAGCTCGAACTGCTCAAGCTCGAACGCAAGATTGACGATCAGGTGCGCGGGTCGCTCTTTCAGAATCAACGCGAGTTCTTTCTGCAGGAGCAGCTGCGGGCCATTCACCGCGAGCTCGGCCAGGAAGACGGCGACGAGTTCGAGGAGATGGCCAAACAGATCGCCGCGCGTGGATTGCCGGAGGCGGTCGAAACGCGCGCGCATCGTGAGTTGCGCCGACTCAAGCGCAGCTCGCCCACCAGCCCCGACGCCGCGGTCTCACGCGGATGGCTCGACTGGGTGCTCGCCCTTCCGTGGACGGCGCGTACGGTCGACACCACCGACCTCGACGTCGCGCGCACGTCGCTCGAAGGCGATCACTACGGGCTCGCCGAGGTCAAGGAACGCATCCTCGACCACATTGCCGTGCTCGCGCGCGTGGGGAAGCTTCCCGGGCCCATTCTCTGTCTGGTGGGACCGCCGGGCGTGGGCAAGACGTCGTTAGGCCGCTCCATTGCCCATGCGCTCGATCGCAAGTTCGTGCGCATGGCCCTCGGCGGTGTGCGTGACGAAGCGGAAATCCGTGGTCATCGTCGCACCTACATCGGCGCGATGCCGGGACGCATCCTGCAGGCGATGCGCCGTGCGGAGAGCGTCAACCCGGTCATTCTGCTCGACGAAATCGACAAGCTGGGCGCCGACTTCCGCGGCGACCCGGCAGCGGCACTGCTCGAAGTGCTCGACCCCGAGCAGAACAGCGCGTTCAACGATCACTACCTCGAAGTCGACTACGACCTGTCGCAGGTATTGTTCGTGACCACGGCCAACTCGCTGGGGAGCATTCCGGAAGCGCTGCGCGACCGTATGGAAATCATTCGCCTGCCCGGCTATCTGGAACAGGAGAAGCTCGCGATTGCCCGCCGCTTCCTCGTGCCCAAGCAGCTCGTGGCGAATGGCGTTCCTGCCGACCGCGTCACGCTCGCCGACGATGTGCTGCCGGCCATCATTCGTAACTACACGCGCGAAGCCGGCGTGCGTGATCTGGAGCGCCGCATCGCGCGCCTGTCGCGCAAACTCGCGCGCCGCGCATGGACCGACAAGAATACGCATACCGTCAGCACCGACGACTTGCACGCGATGCTCGGCACCGCTCCGCACCCCGAAGATGAGCTCAATCTCGAGGACCAGGTGGGCGTCGCCAACGGACTCGCGTACACGAGCACCGGTGGTGAACTGCTCGAAATCGAAGTGAGCGTGGTACCTGGACGTGGACGTCTGCAACTCACCGGCACGCTGGGGGATGTCATCAAGGAGTCGGCGGCCGCCGCATTGAGCTTCGTACGCGCGCGCGCGTCGGCACTGGGGCTCTCGCCAGACTTCCATCGTACGCGCGACATTCACGTACACTTGCCTGCAGGTGCCACGCCCAAGGATGGCCCGTCGGCGGGTATTGCGTTGGCCACGGCGCTGATCAGTGCCCTCACGGGCATCCCGGTACGCGGCGATGTGGCCATGACGGGCGAAGTCACGTTGCGTGGTCGGGTGTTGCCTATTGGCGGGTTGCGCGAGAAAGGCGTGGCCGCACACCGGCATCGCATTGCGCACGTGATCGTGCCGGCCGCAAACATGAAGGATCTGAACGAACTGCCCGACGACGTGCGCGCCGGCGTCACCTGGCATGTGGCGCGCACCATGGACGAAGTGCTCGCGGTGGCGTTGCGCGGTGCCGTGCCGACGTTGCGCGAAGAGCGCATCGTATTGTCCGATGCACCGGGCATGGTGACGTGAGGACATCATGAGCAAAACCGTTCGCACCGACAAACCCAAGTCCGATACGTCGGCGCCCGATCCGCTGGTCATTCGGTATCTCGAGTACCTGGGGCCGATGTCTCAGCGTGGCGGGTGGCGTCCCGATGTCACGCATCCGGAAATCGCCTTTGTGGGGCGATCGAACGTGGGCAAGTCGTCGCTGCTCAACAAGCTCATGAAGCGCAAAGCCTTCGCGCGTGTAAGCAACACGCCCGGGCGCACGCGCGAGATTCACTTCTTCGACGTGAACCGGCAGTTCGTCCTCGCCGACTTGCCGGGCTACGGCTACGCACGCATCAGCAAGGAACGTCGCGCCGAGTGGCGTCCGCTCATCGAGGGGTATCTGAGCGACAGCCCCAAACTGTGGGGTGTCGTGCAGTTGCTCGACGTGCGTCACGATCCGACGGCCGACGACATGGTCATGCTCGACTTTCTGGCAACATTGGGCGTACCGACGATCTTTGCCGTCACCAAGGTCGACAAGCTCAAGAAGATCGAGGTGGCGCCACGGGTCGAAGCGCTGGCGACGCAGTTGCGCCTCGACGCGGACCAGATCGTGCCGTTCAGTTCGACCACCGGCGCCGGACGCGATGAACTCGCGTCGGCACTCATGGACCTGCTTGCCTTGCCCGACTGGAGGATACCCGCGCCATGATCTCCCGTGCTCAACAGCTGCTCCTGCTCGCCCTCGTGTCGCTGACGGCGGCATGCGCTACCGCCAATCAGGTCGTGGCGCAGGTGCCGCCGCCGGCGGGCCAAACCAGTGTCAGCGGAGACACCCTCGACCCCAATTGGGTGCCCGCCGGTTTCGGAACGCTCCGACAGGACGACATTGCGCTCAAGACCTCGCCGGCCAACGGGCTGCAGGTGCGCGCGGTGCCGCTCGACGAGCGGATCATTCGCCTGCTCTCCCCCGACTCCTATCGCGCCCTGCGCGACCTGCAGACGAGCAAGGAGCAGCAGCTCCTCGCGGTGAAAGAGCGCAGCCGGCTGCCATCGTACTCGGTGTGGTACGTGAGCTTTTTCGCCCTCGAGCAAGGCGAGACGCGTTTTTCGCCCCAGGAGTTCATCATCAGCAACACCGGGCGCGATTTTCGCCCGCTGGACATGGTGCCGCTCACGCCGGGATTCGGCGAATACCGTCTCAAGCAGCGCGAAGTGCAATCGGCACTGCTGGTGTTCGACGGGCAGATCGATCTCAATCAGCCAGTCACCGCGCAGCTCGAAACCACGACGAGCGTGACCGACTGGAACAGTGTGCTGCAGCGCATCGAGCGTGAGCGCGCGCTGGTACGTTCGCGCGCAGCCGGCAAGCGCTGAGCGCAGCACGCTGAGCCTTACGGCACCAGCAGCACATCCTCGACCGGGCCAGCATCGCCGTGCCGCAATAGATGCAGGGTGTACTGCAACGCCTGATGCTCCCGCGGCCAGGCGAGGCGGTCCATGGCGTCCGCGGGGCTGAGCCACTCCCACGCATCGTGCTCCGCGCCCGTCGTGATGGGGACTGAACCATCGACGACCGCCGCGAACACCACGGCGAGTTGCACGCTGTCAAAACGGTGCAGATAGAACGGGTTCACGGTAATGCTGTACAGGCGCTCCGGTGTCAGTCCGGTCTCCTCCTGAACCTCGCGTCGGGCCGCCTGGCCGGGACGCTCTCCCCGCTCGATGCGGCCGTGCACGATCTCCCAGGCGCCGGTACAGCGCGTTCCTGCGGCGCGCCGCATGGCCAATACCTGCCACCGGTCAGCACCCCCCGGCGGTGCCGGCGCCAACACGACTACGTCCACCACGCGTACGTCGACGCGGGTCGTGGACAATTGGGTATCGTCGAAGCTCATGAGCGAATGCTAGGTCGTCGCTTGCCTCACGGCGAGCGGGGCGGCGAACTTTCCGGTGATGACCACCTTTGCTGATTTCCGCGCCCGCGCCGAGTCGTGCCGCGCGGCCGGTGGCCTCGTGCCCGTGTGGCGCGACTGCCTGCTCGACCTCTGTACCCCCGTCTCCGCCTTCGCCAAGCTGCGGAGCGGGCCGTTTGCGTTTCTGCTGGAATCCGCGGTCACCCGCGGACAGGCATGGTCGCGCTACACCTATCTCGGCAGCGCCCCCCGTGGCGCGTGGCGCCTCATGGACGGCGTGGTGGAAGACTGGGCGCCCGATACCGGCTGGCACGGGGCGCGTACCCCGTCGGACCCCATTGGGGATCTGCGCGACCTCGTGCGCGATATGCGGCCGGTGGATGCCCCGGAGCTCGGGACGCTGTGGAGCGGCGCGTTCGGGTTCTTCTCGTACGACACCGTACGCCACATCGAGCGCCTCCCCAATGCGCCGCCACGCGCGCTCACCTACCCCGACGCCTGTTTTGTCTTTACCGACGCACTCGTCGTCATCGATAACTGGCGTGGGCAGGCCCGAGTCATCGTGTCGGTGCCGGTGCCGGCCGGCGCCAGCGACGAGACGCTGGTCGCGCTGCACACGCGGGCAACCGCGACGCTCGACGACACGATCGCGCGACTGCAGGGCCCCGAAGTACTCCCGCCACTCTCCATGCACGAAGATGCCGCGCCCGCCGTGGCACGCTCGACGTTCGCGCGCGAAGACTTCCTGCGCAATGTCGACCGCATCAAGGAGTACATCCTCTCGGGCGACGTCTTTCAGGCGCTCCTTGCGCGTCGCATGGAAGTACCGTTCGACTTCGATAGCACCACGCTCTACCGTATGCTGCGCGCGCTCAATCCGAGCCCGTACATGTTCCATCTGCAGCTCGACGGCCTCGAGCTTGTGGGCAGTTCGCCCGAGATGATGCTGCGCGTGGAGAACGGCAAGGTGACGGTGCGCCCCATCGCCGGCACACGCCCCCGTGGTCGCACGGACGCCGAAGATGCGGCGCTCGCGGATGAACTCATCAACGACGAAAAGGAGCGTGCCGAACACGTCATGCTCGTTGACCTCGGCCGCAACGACGTGGGACGCCTGGCCAAGTATGGCACCGTCGAAGTGACGGACCTCATGGACATCGAGAAGTACTCGCACGTCTTTCACATCGTAAGCCAAGTCGAGGGACAGCTCCCCGACGGGGCGAGTGCGCTCGATGCGTTCCGCGCGGTGTTCCCGGCTGGCACCATGACCGGTGCCCCCAAGGTGCGCGCCATGGAGATCATCGACGAGCTCGAACCCGAGCGTCGCGGTGCCTACGCGGGGGCGCTCGGCGTCATTGGCGCCGGCGACACGCGCATGGACCTCGCGATCACCATCCGCACCTGTGTGATTGCCGACGGTGTCGCATCGGTACAGGCGGGCGGCGGTATCGTGCACGACTCCGTGCCCGAGAACGAGTGGGAAGAAACGAACAACAAGGCGCGGGCCATGCTCACCGCCATCGGTCGCGCCCGTGCGGCCGCGGGGCACTGAGCATTGCCCTTCGTGCTGGAGTCCACCGCCGGCGATCGTCGGTTTTCGCTCGCCGGCAAGGAATCGCTGATCGTAGGCCGCGACCCCATCAGTGATCTTCCCATCCTGCACCCGGCCGTCTCGCGTCGCCACGCCGAGTTGCGCGTGGACGAGCGTGATGTCGTGGTGCACGTCATCGACTTCGGCTCGCGCAACGGCACGTGGATCAACGACGCGCGTGTGTCGCACGGTGTGGCGCGCGCTGGCGACAGCATCGCCTTTGGCACCGTCGCGTTCACGCTGCGCATGGCCCCAGCCACGCCGATGCGAACGGCGATGGCAAACGCTTCGAGCGATCCGGCCGCCACGCTGCTGCGTGAACGCGTGGTGCCGTCGCCCGATCAGGCCTTAGCCGATGTCGCCAACACCACTGCGGGCAATGCGCAGGCAACGCAGCGACTCACACAGCTGGTGCGCATCGCGCAGCGCCTTGGTTCCTTCGGCGATCTCGACGGGCTGTTGGACGCGATTACCGAGGACTTGTTCAGCACCTTCGACGCCGACCGGGTGGCCATTCTTCTGGCGACTCCCGACGGCGTCCTCGACACTCGCGTATCTCGCGACCGTCGCGGCAACATTCCGCGACCGGTGCCCCGCGCCATTGCCAATGGCGTGGCCGAACGCCAGGTCGCGCTGCTCACCAACGATGCCGGCAGCGACGAGCGTACCGCCGGCGAGTCGGTCCTCAAGCAGGCGGTGAAGTCGGCGATCGCCGCCCCCTTGCTCGGCGAGCAGCGCGCGACGCTGGGCGTGCTCTATGTCGACCATCTGCGCGACGGGTCTGTCTTCGATGATGACGACCTGGCCTTGCTCGTCGCCTTTGCCGGTATCGCGGCCGCCGCGGTCGAACGCGAAACGGCGGCAGCACAGTTGCTGCAGGCCGCCCGCGTGCGCGAAAACTTCGAGCGGTATTTCACGCCGCAGTTGGCCGAGCGTATTGCGCTCACCACGACGCGCGTGGAACCCGGCGGGACACGACAGCAGGTGGTGGTGCTGTTCAGCGACATCCGCGGCTTTACGGTCATTGCCGAGTCGCTGCCGGCGACGGACATGGCGAACCAGCTGAACGAGTACTTCACCGCGATGGTGGAGTGTGTGTTCCGTCATGGCGGCGCCCTCGACAAGTTCATCGGCGACGCGATCATGGCCTATTGGGGCGCGCCGGAGACCCAGGAGAACGATGTCGACTGCGCGGTATTGGCGGCGTTCGACATGCAGGTGGCACTCGCGGAACTCAACACCCGCTGGCGAGACGAGGGACGCCCCGAACTGCATGCGGGTATTGGTATTCATCAGGGCGAAGCCTTCGTGGGGAACATCGGCTCTCCGCGACGCCTCGAGTTCACGCTCATCGGTGATACCGTCAACGTGGCGAGTCGCCTGTGCAGCCTGGCCCAAGCCGACGAAGTGCTGGTGAGTGAGAGCATCGTCGAGGCCGTCACGGCCTCCCGCGCCGTGCCCGTGTCGTGTCGCTCCCGCGAAGAGCTGCGCGTACTGCGCCGGAACAGCGAAGAGCGTTTCGTGTGGCAAGTCGAGCGCGGCGAATGACGACCGCACCGGTGGCCTTCGCGCCAGCGCTCGACTCGAGACCGCTCGCGCAGGCGACGGTGTTCGGTTGCGCCGCGTACCTCGACGACTTGAGCACCGTTATTCGAGACCACGGCACGCTGTATGAATGGGCGTCGTCGCAGCCGCAGCCGCGTGCGTTGCGTGGGCGGGCACCCGTATACGTCGCCGCACTCCCCACGACGCGCACTGCAGTCGTCGTGCGCCATTCATGGCATGGTGGCCTGCTGGCGCCGCTCACGCGAGACGTGTTCCGGCGACCCACGCGGGCCCCGTTGGAGTTCGAGCACTCGCGGAAGCTGTTGGAGTTGGGGATCCCCACGACGGAAGTGCTGGGGTACGCGCTGTACCACGCCGCCTTTGGTCTGGTACGCGTCGACGTCGTGTCGCGCTACGTCGAACACACGGCGGATCTCGGCATGGTCCTCGCCAACCTCGCGCCCGCCATTGAGTGCGACGCCGCGCTCGCGGCTACGCTGACGCTTCTCGAGCAGCTGGCGCGGCACGGCGTGGTCCATCCCGATCTGAACGTGAAGAATATTCTGTTGCATACGCCTCCCGACACGCCGCCATCCGCCATGGTGATCGATGTGGATGTCGCGACCATCGGTGGGGTCTCGCCGGCTCGCACCATGGAGCGCAATGTCGCGCGACTGGAGCGCTCGCTGCACAAATGGAACCGGCAGTTCGGGTGTGACATGGCCGACGCGCGCATTGCCGCCTTCGCCAAAGCGGCACTCGCCCGTGTTCCAGCGGCGGCATCAGGGAGCGCCTTGTGAGCGCGGCCCGCACTGGCGTGGCCACCTCGCCCCCACTGCCCCCGCTCCGCCTCGAGCGCGTGGGTATCGTCATGATGAGTGCCGTCGGCGACGCCGTGCACGTCATGCCCATCATTCACGCCCTCAAGGCGCACGCGCCGCGCTGTCATGTGAGCTGGGTGTTGCAACCGGGACCGGCGACACTCGTGCGTGGCCATCCGCTGGTGGATGACATCGTGCTGTTCGATCGCTCCAAGGGATGGCGCGGCTTTCTCGACACGCGCGCGGAACTGGCCACGCGACAGTTCGATGTGGTGCTCGGCCTGCAGGTGTACTTCAAGGCGGGGCTCATCACGGGCTTTACGCACGCGCCGGTCAAGCTTGGCTTTGATAAAGCCCGTGCCCGTGACGCCAACTGGCTCTTCACGACCCATCGCATTGCGCCGCATAGCGGGCAGCATGTGCAGGACCAGTACTTCGAATTCCTCGATGCACTCGCCGTACCGCATGGTGCGCCGCAGTGGACGCTCGGCCCGTGGAACGCCGAGGAGCGCGAGTGGCAGCGCACGTTCGTAACGCAGTTCGACCGCCCGATCGCGCCGATTGTCGTCGCCACGAGCAAGGCGGCGAAGGACTGGATGCCGGAACGGTGGGCGCAGGTGTGCCATATCCTGTGGAATGACTACGGGCTGCAGCCGGTGTTGGTGGGCGGGCGTTCGGAGCGCGAGGTGGCGGCTGAAGCCGTCATCATGCGCGACGCACCCATGGCGCACTCCGCTTTAGGGAGTGGACTGCGCAAGCTGTCGGCGATCCTCGACGGTGCCGCGGTGGCCTTGTCGCCCGACACGGGCCCCTTGCACCTGGCCATCGCCCTGCGAACGCCGGTGGTATCACTGCTCGGCTATACGAACCCCAAGCGCGTCGGCCCATACGATTTCGCGCACGATCTCATGATCGATGCGTACGGCGATCCCGGCGAAGACTATCCGCTGGACATGGTATACCGCGAAGGACGACTGCCTCGCATTACGGTGCATGACGTGGCCGAGAAGCTGGCGCAGTGGCAGCGCGTGTATGCGCCCGCCCGGTTGCAGGCACTGCGCGACCGCGGCCTTACGCGGTGAGCGCTCCGAACGCGTACTGATAGCCCAGACCGACCAGCAACTCGACCAGTTTGCCCAGCGGGAGTCCCATCACGGCGAAGTAGTCGCCGTCGATGCGCTGCACGATGGTGGCCCCGAACCCCTGGATGCCGTAGGCGCCGGCTTTGTCCATGGGTTCACCCGTGTTCACGTAGGCCTCGATCTGTTCGCGCGTAAGGGCGCGGAACTGCACGCGAACGGCCTCGACGGCGGAGAGGGTGCGCCCTCCCTGTGCCACGGCAACCGCGGTGTACACCGTGTGCTCGCGCCCGGAGAGCCGCTCGAGCATCGTCACCGCATCGGCGGCATCACGTGGTTTGCCCAGGATGGCGCCGTCAATCACGACGATCGTGTCCGAGCCAATAACGACCGCGTCGGGGTGCACCAGTGCCAAAGTATGTGCCTTGTCGCGCGCCAGCCGCTCGCAGTGCGGCACCGGCTCCTCGCCCGGGTGCACTGATTCATCGATGTCGGCCGGCCGGACTTCATGGGCGAGGCCGATCTGCGCGAGGAGCTCGCGACGGCGCGGCGACTGCGAAGCAAGAATGATCCGAACGGGCGTCTTGGTCGTGGCGTTCATGCGGTAAGTTTACGGGGCAACCGCTGCCGATGGCAGCGCCCGTGTTTATCCGACCTTGCTGCGCTGATCATGTCCACAGACTCCTTCGACCCGACCGACGCCCACTTCGAAACACTGGCCATTCGGGCACAGGCGCCCGTGTCGCCGGAGCGTGAACACTCGGTGCCGTTGTATCTCACGTCCAGTTTCCGCTTCGACGACGCCGAGCACGCGCGCGCCTTATTCTCCGAGGAAGTCGCGGGCAACATCTACAGCCGCTACGCGAATCCGAACACCGACGAATTCGTGCGCAAGCTGTGCCTGCTCGAAGGCGGTGAAGATGGTATCGCCACGTCGTCGGGGATGTCGGCGGTCTTCTGTGCGATTGCCGCGCGCGTCTCGAGTGGGGATCATGTGCTCGCGTCGCGGGCGCTGTTCGGCAGCACGCACCAGCTGTTCACGCGCATTCTGCCCAAGTGGGGGGTAACGAGCGACTACGCCGACGTCGGCGACCCGGCCAGTTGGGAGCGCCTGATTCGTCCGGAGACGAAGCTCATCTTCATCGAGACCCCGTCCAATCCGGGGCTCGAACTGATCGATCTCGAATGGCTTGGTGCACTCGCGCAGTCACGCGGTATCCCGCTCGTGGTCGACAACTGTTTTGCGACGCCATATCTGCAGCGCCCGCTCGCGCTGGGGGCATCGGTGGTCATCCACTCCGCCACCAAGTACATGGACGGACAGGGGCGTGCCCTGGGTGGTGCCATCGTGGGTACCCGCGAGTACATCGCGGACTGCCGCTTTTTTGCCCGGCACACGGGCCCCGCCATGAGTGCATTCAACGCGTGGCTGCTCTCCAAGTCGCTCGAAACGCTCGCGGTACGCATGGACCGTCATTGCAGCAACGCGTTGGCGATTGCGAAGCACTTCGAGGGGCACCCGGCGCTGGAGTCGGTGCGCTACCCGTTCCTCGCGTCGCACCCGCACCATGAGCTCGCCAAGCGGCAGATGTCCCAGGGCGGCGGCATCGTCGTGCTCGTGCTCAAGGGCGGTCTCGAAGCGGGCCGGCGATTCCTCGATCGCGTGCAGATGGTCTCGCACTCCGCCAATCTCGGGGACACGCGTACGATCGTGACCCACCCGGCCTCGACGACCCACAGCAAGCTGACTCCCGCCGAACGGGAGGCAGTGGCCATTTCTGACGGGCTGATCCGGGTGAGCGTCGGGCTCGAACATGTCGCCGACATCATCGCCGACCTCGAGCAGGCCCTCGGCACCCCCTGAGGGGCGGCCCCGTCCCCTAGCGGAACCGCCTTGGGAATTTATACGGACTGTTTGCCGAGCAACTTTTTCGGTACGTTTTTCTTCCGCCGGTGACAGCGAACGGTCCGGGGCGCGCGTTAAGGGGATATCGGCGCGTCTCGTTCCAGCCAAATCGTGACGGGGCCATCATTTACGAGTTCGACGTCCATGTTGGCACCGAATTCGCCTGTCTCGACCTCAAGTCCCTGCTGTCGTAAGTACTTCACGAATTGGTTATATAACGGTATCGCAATCTCCGGCTTCGCTGCGTCGATGAAGCTGGGACGACGGCCCTTCCTGGCGTCGCCATACAGTGTGAATTGAGATACCACGAGTAGTGCACCACCCTGTTCCACCAGATCGCGATTCAGCTTCTGGGCCTCGTCCGGAAACAGACGGAGTCCGATCACCTTGTCGGCCATCCACTCGACTTCCTGCATCGTATCGGAATGAGTGAAGCCGACGAGGAGTACGTATCCGCCATGGATTCGTCCGGAGACCCGCTCTGTGGGTCCTTTGTCCGATTCCTCTCGAATGCGGACTTCAGCACGTTTTACGCGTTGGAGTAGTATTCGCATAGCTTCAAAGTTTGGCTCTGTTATCGCCTGAGGTAAGCGTAGCCTGCGCTTCCAGACGGAGATGGGGGGGCTAATGCAATCAACAGAACCGTGCAACCACGTCTTGCGCTACACTTCGATCTGACGCCGCGCACCGCAGCGACGGACGCCGACTCGGCCTTCCTCGCTGCCTGTGTGGCGTGGCTTGGGCTGGACCAGGGCCAGCAGCTCAGCTGGGATGCGCCCTCCAATCACACGCTCGACGGCGGACGCATTCTCCGCTGGGCGCCCTACCGTCACGAGGGCTCGGCGCTTGCCGACATCGTCGTGCACGCGCCCGATCCGCTCGACCGTTCGCTGCAATGGTCCACGCACGTCACGTACGTCGTCACGACCAACGCGGCCGGTGCCCAGCATCGGCAGGTGAACATTCGCGTGAGCACCGATGGGGGCGCCGCCAATGGCGCGCCGCCGCCAGTGCGACCGCCACGGCTCCTGTCGGAGCTCGACGCGGCGTTCACGTTGACCTCCAACGACGGGCCGCTGCAGCGCACCCCCACACAGCTCGAAGCCGGCACGCTCGACGCCTTCGTGCGCTTTGTGCTCTGCGATCCGGCCCGCACGATGCCGGTGTTGCTGCTCACCGAATTGCCCGACGGCGGCTATGTGCTGCCCCCCGAGCAGTTCGCGGCCGAGATGTTCGGATTGGGGCTCTGCTTCCAGCTGCGTCACTCCGATACGTTCGCCCTGTCCGACGCCGTCGGTGGCCACGCTCGCTCGGTGTTCCTCGGCTCCGCCCGCGCCTATCTTCCGGGCTTCACGCTCGAGGCCGACCCGTTCCAGCATCCGCTGGTCCTGGCTCGTGCCCTCGCTCTGCCCGGCGAACGTCGCCGCCTCGTGCAGCGACTGGCCGAAGTGTCGGTGGCGCGTCCGTTCTCCGACCCGGCCATCGTCGACACGCTGCGCGATAAGCGGTCCGACGCGTACAGCCAGCGTCCCGACGCCAGCGAAGCCCTCGCGGCCGCCGAGTCGGGTGTGGAGATGGACAAGGGGCAGATGATCGCCCTGGTGCGTCAGCTCGAAGAAGCGGTGCGTGCTGCCGAAGGCGAGCTCTCGCGCACGCGCGAGCGACTTGTCGAGTCGCGGCAGGCCCTCGAAGCGGAAAAGGCGTCGGCACGCGCACTGCGCACCACGCTTGCCGCGCACAAGGAACGGCAGCCCATCTCCAAGCCCGCCAGCGACGCGCCGCAGTCGGTACTCGAAGCGGTGGAACGCGCTCAGGCGCTCTACAGCGATGCACTCCGCATTCTTCCGTCGGCGTACGCGTCGGCCAAGGAATCGGAATTCCCCGATCCGGATACGGCGTGGTCGTATCTCAAGGCGCTCGGTGAAGTCGGCCGTCGTCGTCAGGATCGCGCCCTCGGTCGTCCGCTCGGTGAAGTGTTCGCGGATCTCGGCGTCGACTACTCGCCGGGCCCCACCGACGCCACGCGCAAGACGCCGTATGTCTTCCGTGAGGGTGATCGCGAAGTGGAGTGCGGTGATCAGCTGCGAAAGGGGAGCAACCCCGTCACCTGCCTGCGCATCTACTTCGCCAGTACCGAAGACGGCGGGTTCGTCATCGGACACGTCGGCCGCCAGATCGACGTCCTCGGCAAGTAAGCGGTGAAGTAACGCGGTTCCACTCGAACCCAAAACATGAACCCACGACTCGGAACTGATCAGTTCCGGGTCGTGGGTTCATGTTTTGAGGGGCGGGTTGAACCGCTTTACGGCGCGGTCTCGTGGAACTGCACGCTCGTCTCGTGCTGCAGCGCGCGGCGCAGCGCCCACTGATCCTGAAAGAGCACCACCACGGCGCCCTTGTGGTCGTACACCTTGAGGCGGCTCAGTCCAGTCGCCACGCGTTCCACGTCGGCCTTGGGGCCCGTCACCCACCGCGGCCAGCGATAGCTCATCTTTTCGAACTTGCACGGCGCCGAGTACTCGTATTCGAGGCGGAACGCCATGACATCGAACTGCAGCTGCCCGACGGCGCCCACGATCGGCTGTGAGCCGGCGCTGGTTTCCGCATAGAACACCTGGGCGGCACCTTCCTCGGTGAGCTGACGCAGCCCCTGATCGAACTGCTTGCGCTTCATCGGGTCGGCGGGCATCGCGCGCGCAAAATGCTCGGGGGCGAAGCGCGGAATCCCCTGGAACTCCATTTTGCCGTCGCCGCCGAGCGTGTCGCCAATGCGCAGGTTGCCGCGGTCCATCACGCCGATGACGTCACCGGGCCACGCTTCTTCGATCGCCACACGATCGCGCGCCATGAACTGCTGCGGTGCGGCGAGGCGAATGGGCTTTCCCGTGCGCTGATGCACGACCTGCATGTTCGCTTCGAAATGCCCCGACACCACACGTAGAAACGCCACGCGATCACGGTGCTTGGGGTCCATGTTCGCCTGAATCTTGAACACGAAGCCGGTGAAATCTTCGCGGGCAGGATCGACCGGTCCCGTGCTCGACTCGCGCGGTCCGGGCGACGGCGCGAGTTCGAGGAACTCGCGCAGGAACGGCTCGATCCCGAAGTTCGTGAGCGCGGATCCGAAGAACACTGGCGTCAGCGCGCCGTCGATGACCCGCTGATGATCGTATTCGTGACCGGCGGCATCGAGGAGCTCGATGTCCGTCATGAGGCGATCGAAGGCACTCTCACCCATCGCGTCGATGAGCTTGGGATCATCGATGCTGACAATCGTGTCGTCGGCACGGGTCGCTCCGCGGTCACCGCTGCGCTCAAAGAGGTGGACCTCGCGCTTGAGGCGGTCGTACACACCCACGAAAATGTCGTTCTCGAACACCGGCCAGGTGGCCGCGTAGCAATCGATGCCGAGATCGGCTTCGACGTCTTGGATGAGCTTGAGCGGATCTTCGCCGTGCCGGTCGCACTTGTTCACGAGCGTGAAGATCGGCGTACGCTTCATCTTGCAGACATCGAACAGCTGTCGCGTGCGCTCTTCGACGCCGCGACGGTTGTCGAGCAGCATGATGGCGCTGTCGGCCGCGACGAGCGTGCGATACGTGTCTTCGGAGAAGTCTTCGTGCCCCGGCGTGTCCAGCAGGTTGAGCTGGTAGCCCAGAAACTCGAACTGCAGCACCGAGCTGGTGACGGAGATGCCGCGCTCCTGCTCCAGCTTCATCCAGTCCGAGGTCGCGTGGCGGGTGGCACGACGCGCCTTGACGGAGCCGGCCAGGTGAATGGCGCCACCGTACAACAGCAGCTTTTCGGTGAGCGTCGTCTTGCCGGCGTCGGGGTGCGAAATAATGGCAAACGTGCGCCGCCGCTTGATCTCCCGTTCGAGGCGGGAGTGGTCAAGCGGCGCCGGGGCCGTATCGAGTTCTGGCGTACTTTCGGACATCCCGAAAGGTAGCAGGATCGTCCGTAGGACAGCAGGCCGGGACGGTGGTTACTCCACCGTCACCGACTTCGCCAGGTTCCGCGGCTGGTCCACGTTGCATGCGCGCTTCACCGCGATGTAGTACGCCAGCAGCTGTAGCGGTACGCTCGCCAGGATGGGCGTGAGCAGATCGACGGTCTCCGGAATGCGGAACTCGTAGTCGATCTTGCCGGCCAGGCTCGGCTCCTCACGCGTGGTGATGGCGATGACCTTGCCCTTGCGTGCCTTCACCTCCTGAATGTTCGACGTGATCTTGTCGAACACCGAATCGTGCGGCGCGATACACACCACCGGCATCATTTCGTCGATGAGGGCGATGGGGCCGTGCTTCATCTCGGCCGCGGGATAGCCCTCGGCGTGGATGTACGAAATTTCCTTGAGCTTGAGCGCGCCTTCGAGTGCGGCCGGGAAATTGTATCCGCGACCGAGATACAGGAAATTCGACGCGCGCTTGAATTCTTCGGCCAGCGCTTCGATTTCCTCGGCACGATCGAGAATGCTCTGGATCTGCCCCGGCAGGTTCGCGAGCGCCTGCGCGATCTCCCGACCGCGCGCCACACTCAGGTCGCGCAAACGCGCCAGCTTGAGCGTGAACAACGCCAATGCCACGACCTGGCTGGTAAAGGCCTTGGTCGACGCCACGCCGATTTCCGGACCGGCGTGCAGATAGATGCCGCCGTCGTCTTCGCGGGCAATGGTCGAGCCGACCACATTGACCAGACCGAGCGTGCGGGCACCACGGCGCTTGGCTTCGCGCATCGCGGCGAGCGTGTCGGCCGTTTCACCCGACTGCGAAATGACGATGCACAACGTGCGTGGCGTGACGATCGGATTGCGATACCGGAACTCCGACGCGTACTCCACTTCGACCGGAATGCGGCACAACTCTTCGATCATCATCTCGCCGATGAGCGCGGAGTGCCAGCTGGTACCGCACGCCGTGATGATGATGTTGTCGACGTTGAGCAGGTCTTCCTTGGAGATATTCAAGCCACCCAGCTTCGAGAACCCTTCCTCGAGGATGAGGCGCCCGCGCATGGTGTTCTCCACCGTCGTGGGCTGCTCGAAGATTTCCTTGAGCATGAAGTGCGGGTACCCGCCGCGTTCGATCTGCGCGAGATCCCATTCGATGCGCGTCACCGGCTTCTCGTGGATGATCGCGTCGAGATCGAGCACCTTGTAGCCATCGCGGGTCACCACGGCGATATCCCCATCGTCGAGATACACGACGTGGCGCGTGTGCGCGAGGATGGCCGACGCATCGGAGGCGATGTAGTACTCGCCTTCGCCGATGCCGACCAGTAGTGGGCTGCCTTTGCGGGCCGCGACGATCTTGTCCTTTTCGTCGCTGGAAATGACGGCCATACCATACGTGCCGTCCACCTGACTCAGGGCCTCAATGACCGCGGCTTCGAGATTGCCCGCGTAGGCGGCCTCGATAAGGTGCGCGAGCACTTCGGTATCGGTGTCCGACTTGAACACGTAGCCACGCGCTTCGAGACCGGCTTTGAGCGCCGTCGCGTTTTCAATGATGCCGTTGTGCACCACCGCGATCTTGCCGTTCTGGCTGACGTGCGGGTGCGCATTCGCTTCGGTTGGCGGCCCGTGCGTCGCCCAGCGCGTGTGGGCGATGCCCATGGTACCCATGGGCGGATTGGCGGCGATCGCGGCCTCGAGCCGCGAGATCTTGCCCGCAGCGCGACGGGTTTCGACACCCTTGCCGTTCATGATGGCCACACCCGCCGAGTCGTAGCCGCGATACTCGAGGCGCTTGAGCCCCTCGATCAGCATCGGCGTGGCGACACGGTTACCAACGTACCCTACGATTCCACACATGAGAGTTCAGGTCAGGGTAAAGCGCGCAGACTCAGACGAGGGCCGCGAGCGGCTCGCGAGCCTGGGCAATCAGCAGGCGTGCGTCTGCATCAGACGGCGCCTCGGCAATCACGCGGACGATGGGTTCGGTGCCGGACGGGCGCAGATGCACCCACCGGTCGGACCAATCGAGGCGCAAACCGTCTTGCGTATCGGCAACGGCATCCGGGAATGCCGCGCGCAGCGCCTCATACACCGCATCGAGCGGTGCGTCGGGGCGATCGAGCTTGTCCTTGACGATGACATACCGTGGCTTGGAGGCCACCAACTCTGACAACGGACGTCCCTCTTCGACCATCAGCTGCAGCATCAGGGCGGCACCCACGGGCGCATCGCGACCCAAGTGCATTTCGGGAAGAATCACGCCGCCGTTGCCCTCGCCGCCGATGGTTGCACCGGCATCGCGCATGGCAATGGCCACGTTGACTTCGCCGACCTTGGCAAACTGAAACGGCACACCGAATTCGGCCGCGACATCGGAGACCACTTTGCTGGTGGACAGGTTGGTGACCACCGGCCCAGGACGATGCTTGAGCACGGTGCGTGCCGCGAACGCCAGCGTATAGTCCTCGCCCGGCGCGACGCCATCATCGAGGACCAGCGCCAAACGGTCGACGTCGGGATCGGTGGCAAAGCCAATGTGCGCCTGCGTGGCTTTCACGAGTGCCGCGAGTTCACCAAGATTTTCAGCGACAGGCTCGGGCGGGCGGTGGAACTTGCCATCGGCTTCCATGTTGATGGCATACACCTCACAGCCCAGCTCGGTGAGCAGCTGCGGCATGATCACGCTGCCGGCACCATGACAGCAATCGAGTGCCACGCGGAAGCGGGCAGCGCGAATGGCGTCGACGTCGAGCCAGGGGAGCGCCAACAGCTGCTCCAGGTGTCGCGCGACCGCGTCATCATCCCGTTCGATGTGTCCGAGTTCGTCCCACGTCGCGCGCGGAATGCCGGTCTCCAACAATGCGCGCATCTCGGCGCCTTCGGCAGCCGACAGGAACAAACCAGACGCGCCGATGAACTTGAGCGCGTTCCACTCGATGGGGTTGTGACTGGCCGTGATGCCCAGGCCACCGGCGGCATGGTGATGCTCCACCGCCAGTTGAATGGTGGGCGTCGGCGCCATGCCGATGTCGATGACGGTGCAGCCGACCGATTCGAGGGCCCCGTGCACGATGCGGGTGAACATGGGGCCGGAGACGCGACTGTCACGGCCCACGACGACGCGTCGGTTGCCGTTGCGGGATGCCCACGCGCCAAAGGCGGCCGCGTAGGTCGCAATGACCTCCGGGGTCAGCGCTTCACCCACGCGTCCGCGTACGCCGGACACGCTCACCATCAACCCGACAAAACCCATGTGACTCCTCGAGAGATCCAGGCGGGGACGTTCCCTGCCGCGACGACTGTCCTGCGCTGCCGGTAAGCTAGACGTGTTACACCACGGGAACCAACGCCCGATGTGGCAGGGCTCACCCGCGTGCCCGTTGTGCAAGTACCCACGGGCTCATCGATAGGACGAGTCGCGGGCCGTGGCGTTACGGCCGTGGCCCGCGGGCGCACGAACGCCGCGGGCCCATTATGCTCAAGCCATGGATCCGTTGGCCCTTACCCCTTTCGCGATTGCCGCCGGCGGCGGCCGTATTGGTCCCTTGGCGGCCTCACAGCTGGTGTCGGCGGGGACGACCCTCCTCCAGCGGTCCGCACCGCTGGTGCGGGCGCTGGCGGGGCGTTCGTCGGGCATCCTGCTCCCCAATGGGCCGGCCTGGCTGTTGGCCCTCGCGGCCAGCGACGGGCGCGAGGCCGTCGTACTCGATCCCGTCAGTTCTGACGAGGAGCTCGCCGCGCACTGCCAAACCCTTGGCATCAGGGCGGTGTTCACCACGAAGGCGCTCTCTTCGCGCCTCCCGGCGACCGTCACGCGGGTCCTCCTCGACGACGCCCCCGCCACCGCATATGTGATCCTGGCGGATCGTGAGCAGACCGTCGACCTGGGCAGCCACTACGGGCTCGATCTTGTTGGCGACACGGGCGTGGAGGGCACCAACGAGCCGTGCCTGCGCTTCCCCTTGGCGTCCACCTCGCTGTCGCATCGCGAGGTGCTGGCGGCCGCACGAACCGCCATGGCCACGTTCGCCTACACGCCGGTGGATCGCACCCTGACGATGTCGCCACTCGTCACGCCGTCCGCCGTCATTCATGGGTTGGTGTCGCCGCTGCTCGCCGGCGGCCTGCTGCATCTTCGTGAGCAACTCACCACCCATCAGTGCCGAACATTGATCGAGCAGGACGACGTCACCATGCTCGTGGGTACGGCGTCAACGCTCGGTGATCTCGCAGTTGGTATTCGCGGAGCTCCGCTCGCACACTCCGCACTCAAGCGCGTAGTGTGTGTCTCCGGCGACACCACGACTATGTTGGCCACGGAGTACGACCTGCCGCGCTGAGGCGCGCAGCGTCAGGCCACGATCTGTAGCGTCACCTTCCGCTGCACGCGCCAGTCCGGTCGCGGGATCGCGCTGCTCGCCAACGCTTGCTCGAAGGCGTGCACACACTGCGGGTCGAACTGGGTGCCGGCACACCGTTTCAATTCGGCCACCGCGTCTTCCACAGCCATGCCGTCGCGATAGGGCCGACCACTGGTCATCGCGTCGAACGAGTCGGCCACGGCCGTAATGCGCGCCGCCAACGGGATGTCCGCCCCGGACAGTCCGTCGGGGGTGCCATGCCCATCGAACCGCTCGTGGTGCGAGCGCACGACCGCCAGCGCGACCGGCATGTCTCGCATGAGCGGCGCCAGCAGTCGCCAGCCGATGACCGGATGCTCCATCACATGCGCGTACTCCGCTTCCGTCAGCGGACCGCTCTTGTTGAGCACCGACTCACGCACCCCGATCTTGCCGATGTCGTGCAAGCGGCTCCCGAACTCCAACTGGTCGAGCAGCTCCGGATCGAGCCGCAGTTCACGGGCGATCGCCATGGCGTAGCGCGAGACCCGCGTGGAGTGCCCCCACGTGTAGCTGTCTTTGACTTCGAGTGCGTCGGCCAGTGATTGCAGCGCCGCCACGAACAGCTCTTCGTACTTGTGTGACTGCTGCGCCACGCGTTCTTCGAGCGTGGTGCGATAGGCTTCATTGTCGAGCAACAGCCGTCGCTTCTCGAGCGCCTGCAGCACGCGCGCGCGCACTTCTTCGGTGGTGAACGGCTTCGTCAGATAGTCGAGGGCACCACCTTCGAGGCAGCGTACCGCCAGATTCACATCGGACACGGCCGTGACCATCAGTACCGCCGTGCGGGGCCACCGCTGCCGGATGATCGCCAGCAGTTCGGCGCCATTCAGCTCGGGCATGTGAAAATCCGACAGCACGAGCGGAAACGACTCACGCTCGAGAATGGCGACCGCTTCTGCACCGGAGCTCGCTTCGGCACACGCAAAGCCTTCGGCGGCCATAAGGCGCCGCAGGACGGTCCGCATGGCGGGCTCGTCGTCCACGATGAGGCAGCGGCGGGCATCGCCGCCGAGCGCGTGCAGCAACCGCATGTCAGGCGGCCGGCTTGGGATCGCGTGGCAACACCGGCCACTGCACCACCGGCGGATCGAACGGCGCGGCCGCGCGCGGCGCGCGGCGTCCCGGTCCGGCCAGCAGCGCGACTCGCCCGCGTGCAGGCGCGACGCTAGCTTCCCGCTGCATCTCCCCACGGACGATCCGGAGCCCATGACTCGCATTTACGACGAAGACCTCACCGGCGGCTTTGCCACCCGTGCCATTCACGCCGGCCAACGCCCCGACCCCGTGTCGGGCGCCATCATGACGCCGCTCTACCTCACGTCCACCTACGTGCAGGAAAGCATCGGCGTCAACAAAGGGTACGAATACGCTCGGGGCAAGAACCCCACGCGGCAGGCGCTCGAGCGCAACGTCGCCGTCCTCGAGGGCGGCACGCACGGCTTCGCGTTCGGCAGCGGCATGGGATGCCTCGACTCGATCATGAAGCTGTTCCGCGCCGGCGACCACATCGTGTGCGCCGAAAATGTGTACGGCGGCACCTTCCGGCTGTTCGATCGAATTCTGAAGCATATGGGGCTGTCCTTCACGTATGTGGATACCAGCGACCCGCAGCGTGTCGACGAAGCGATGACGCCGACCACGCGCGCCCTGCTGGTGGAGACGCCGACCAACCCACTCATGCGGCTCACCGACTTGCGAGCCATGAGCGAAATCGCCAAGCGCCATCAAGCGCTGCTGATCGTCGACAACACCTTCGCCACGCCGATCTACCAGCGCCCGCTCGAACTGGGAGCGGACATCGTCTGGCACTCGACCACGAAGTACATCAACGGTCACTCTGATATGATCGGCGGGCTTGCAGTCGTTCTTGAGGATGATCTCGCCGACCGACTGCAGTTCATTCTGAACGCCGCCGGCGCCGTCCCCGGGCCGTTCGACGCCTGGCTCGCCCTCCGCGGGACCAAGACGCTGCCGCTGCGCATGAAGCAGCACGACCTCAACGGCCGACAGGTCGCCGACTTCCTCGCCGGCCGGCTTGGCCACGAGCGCGTCATTTATCCGGGGCTCCCCAGCCACCCGCATCACGAACTGGCCAAACGGCAGATGTCGGCCTTTGGCGGCATGATGACCCTCGAACTCGGCTCGAAGGACAACGCGCGCCAGTTCCTCGAGCGGGTCAAGGTCTTCAGCCTCGCCGAGTCGCTGGGCGGAGTGGAAAGCCTCACGAACCACCCGTACACCATGACGCACGGCTCCGTCCCCGCCGAGGTCAAGGACGCGATGGGCCTCACCGAGGGAATGGTCCGCCTGAGCTGCGGTATCGAAGACGCCGAGGACCTGGTCGCAGACCTGGAGCAGGCGTTGGTGGGGATTTGACACGCGGTTGACCGCTAGCCCGGAACCCGAACACAAAACCCGAAACTGATCAGTTTCGGGTTTTGTGCTTGGGTTCCGAGTTCTCGGTTTCTGCAACCTTTCCGGCTTGACTGCCGTACGGAGTCCCATGGCCATCCAACTCACGCAAATCAGCTCCGTTTCGTGGGAGCACCCCGCCGACCGGGCTGCCCTCCGGGCGCTTCGCGCGCTCCCCGGCTTCGACGAGGTCGTCCGCAAAATCGCCGGCGCCTTTGGCGAGCGGGGGGTCCGGAACCTCTTCCTCGGCGACGCCGTGCTGGTGGGGCCCACGCAGCGCCCTGCCCTGCATGCGCGCTACCAGGAAGTGCTGCATGCGCTCGATTGGCCAGCCGCCGGCCAGCCGGCGCCGCAGCTGTACGTGGCGCAAACTCCTATCGCCAACGCGGGCGCGGTCGGCTTCGACCAACCGTTCATCGTGATCAGCTCGGGCACGCTCGAACTGCTCTCCCCCGACGAACAGCGCTTCGTGCTCGCGCAGCAGCTTGGCCACATCATGACCGGGCGTACGACGTATCGCACCATTGCGCTCATCGTGCTCTTCTTCGGCATGAGCGCGCTGCCGCTGTTGGCGAGCATTGCCTTGCTCCCCTTCCAGCTCGCCTTGCTCGAGTGGTACCGCAAGTCCGAGCTCAGCGCCGATCGCGCCGGTATGCTCGGCACCCAGGACCCGCGCGCCAGCCTCATGACCTTCCTCAAGCTGGCGGGAGGCAAGGCCGACGGCGATGCGATCGACCTCGACGCCTATCTCGCGCAAGCCGAAGATTACGAGATGGGTGGCAGCGCGTGGGACAGCGTACTCAAGGCACTCAACACCGCGCTGCGCGAGCATCCATTTCACACGGTGCGCGCCGGCGAACTCAATCGCTGGCAGCAGTCCGGTGCCTACGGCGCCATCCTTGGCGGCGACTACATCCGTCGCGGCAGTGAGGCGGAGCGGCCGTTCCGCGACGACCTGCACGACGCGTCGGAGTATTACAAGGAGCGCGCCAAGGAAGCGGCCGATGCCGTCGGTGGCGTGATCAATCGCGCTGCTGATGCGTTCCGCGATGCCTTCAAGGCGGCAGCCAGTATGGGCGATACCGGACCGGCGGCGCCGCCGCCTTCTCCAGAGCCGCCGGCACCGGAAAGGCCGGCAGGTCCGTAGGGCCTGATCGAAGGAGCCGTAGAGCTACAGAGGTGAGGAGGGCACGGTGCGCTTGCAACGCACAGTGCCTTCTTTGCTTTTTGAGCGGTCGAGTTGCCTTCGCGGCCCATCGGCTTCTCGGCTCCTCCGGTCAGGCACGAGCACTCCGCTAGATTTCGGCGCATGAAGATCCTCCTCCTCGGCTCGGGCGGCCGTGAACATGCCCTCGCAGATGCGCTCTCCCGTGAGAATACCTCGGTCGAACTGATCGCGGCGCCGGGTAACCCTGGCATCGCGGAACTGGCACGTACCGTGGCCATCAACGCGAACGATCCGCACGAAGTGGCGGCATTGGCCGAGCAGGAGCCAGTGGGACTCGTGGTGGTCGGCCCCGAAGCGCCACTCGCTGCGGGTGTGGTGGATTATCTGCAGCAGCGAGGCATCCCGGCGTTCGGCCCCACCATGGGCGCGGCGACCGTAGAGACGAGCAAGGCCGATACCAAGGCGCTCATGATGGCGGCGGGCATTCCTACGGCGCATGCGGAAACCCATCGTATAGCTCGCGACGCGAAGGACGCGGTGCGCGCGCGCTTCGGGGCGCCCGTCGTGATCAAGGCGAGCGGACTCGCGGCGGGAAAGGGCGTCATCGTGTGTCACACCGAGAAGGAAGCCTTCGACGCCATCGACCGCATTCTCGATGATCGCGTGTTTGGCGAAGCGGGCGCCGAGTGTCTGGTGGAGTCGTTCATGACCGGAGAAGAACTGTCGCTGTTCGCGATCGCTGACGGCTACGATGTTCTTCCCATGATCGGCGCGCAGGACCACAAGCGCCTGCTCGACGGCGATGAGGGGCCAAACACCGGCGGCATGGGTGCTTACACGCCGGTGTCATTCAGCACGCCGGCGCTCGTCGACGAAGTGACGGAGCGAGTGTTTCTCCCCACGTTGCATGCACTGCGCAAGCGTGGTACGCCGTTCACCGGCTTGCTGTACGCGGGGCTGATGCTCACGCCCGATGGCCCGAAGGTGGTGGAGTTCAATTGCCGCTTTGGCGATCCGGAAACGCAGGCCATTCTGCCGATGCTCACGAGCAGTCTGCTCGATCCCATGCTGGCGGTAGCACGTGGCGCGCGCATTGGCAGCATGTCGCCGTTCACGTGGCGCCGCGGGGCGAGTGTGACCACGGTGGTGGCAAGCGGCGGATATCCCGATGCTCCCGTCACGGGCTATCCGGCACATCTCCCCAGTTTCAGCGACGACATCCGTGTGTTCCACGCCGGCACGAAGCGTAGCGGCAGTGAGCTGCTCACGAGTGGCGGTCGCGTGTTCGCCGTGACCGCGCTCGCCGACGACTTTGCCTCGGCGCAACAGGCCTCGCGCGAAGCCGCCGGTCGCATCGAGTTCGAAGGGGCCATCTACCGTCGTGACATCGGCTGGCGCGAAGCCGCCCGAGTTTCGTAAGGAGCTGGCACGGCGCCGCTGACGCGCCCGCCACACACCGCCGGTATGCCCGAACTCCCAGAAACGGAAACGATTGCCCGCGACCTGCACGAGATGGTCGTGGGCGCCGTCATCACAGATGTACGCGTCGCTCGGCCGGACGTGCTCCGTGACGCCACCGCCGACGAGTTCAGCAGCGCTTTGGTCGGAACGCCCATCCGCCGTGTATGGCGGCGTGCAAAACTCATCGTGCTCGACGTCGATTCGCGCCCCACGTTGGCGTCGCTCGAGCCGGCGTGGCGGGTAGTAGTGCAGCCGCGCTTTACGGGTGGCATGGTGGTCGACGACGGCTCGCTGGACGACGCCGAGCGCGCCTATGTGTGCGTCACCCTGTCGCTGCGTGACGGACGCGCCCTGCACTACCGCGATGTGCGACGGTTGGGCACCGTCGCCCTCATGGCGCCGGCGCGATTTGCGGAATACTCCGGCGCTCTTGGTGCCGAACCCCTTGACCCAACCCTCGACGATGCTGCATTTTCGGGTTGTGTTCGGGAGTCACGACAGGCCATCAAGATTGCCCTGATGGACCAGAAGCGACTCGCTGGCGTTGGCAACATTTACGCGAACGAGGC